>JAGGXK010000009.1 GCA_021163115.1 Desulfurococcales archaeon
ATACTATATACATCCATATTGATCTTTATTACTTCCATTTTATTATCTGGTGTAATGATTTTTAGCTCCTTTAACCCATCCTTAATCTTTCTTCCAAGAGTACCTTCTGCTTGATATCCTACGAATATAAGTGTATTCCTTGGATCACTAGCCATTAGTTTTAAGTATTCCACAGCAGGTCCTCCAGTCAACATACCTGATGTTGCTATTATAAGTGATGGCCTATCTTCAATTATATCTGGTCTAGCCACCTGTCCCTCAAGTATATGGAAGTATTCTGCGATAAAGGGGTTCTCACCTCTATATATCATGTCTCTTAATTCTTTGTTTAAGTACTCTGGATATTCTGCATGTACAGCTGTTACTTCGCTTACAAGTCCCTCAATATAGATCTTTATAGGAGGGAGCCTCCCAGTCTTAATAGCATCATTTAGTACTAGCATTATTTCTTGCCCCCTACCTACAGCAAAAACAGGGATTAATACGTTACCATTTCTCTCCACAGTCTTCTTTATAATGCTTATAAGTTCTTCTTCGGCCTCCTTCCTGCTTTGTTGTTTAGTAGCACCATATGTAGACTCCATAATCAATGTCTCAACACGTGGGAATTTATCGTTGGCTTTCTCTAACAATCTTGTGTTCACATACTTAAAATCCCCTGTATAGACGATGTTATGTAGGCCTGCACCAACATGTATATGAACCATGGCAGAGCCAAGTATATGGCCTGCATTATAGAATGTTATCTTTACGTCAGGAGCTATATCGGTTACTTCATTATACTCAAGTGGTATGGTATGTAGTATCATTGTTAATAGATCCTTCTCATTATAGGGTACATGTTTCCCTTCACGGAGAGTTACATCAATATAGTCTCTAAGCATTAAAGCCATTAGTTCTCTAGTAGGCTTTGTTACGTATATGGGTCCTTTATATCCATATTTATAGAGTAAGGGAACAAGTCCACAGTGATCAAGATGTGCATGGGTAATAACTACAGCATCTAGTTCCTCAAGCCTTAACTGATCAAGGTCTATATAGGGATACATACGCTCAGGATCTGGTCCCCCAACATTGATACCGAGATCTAGAAGCACCCTACTTTCTCTAGTTTCTAATAGAATGGCTGATCTACCAACCTCCAGGAACCCGCCCAAAGCCGTTACTCTAACATAGTTTGTCTTAAATAATATATCCCTATGGATTCTTTCGCCAACATACCTTAGAAAGTTAAGCCTGTACTCGCTCTCACTTAACATATAGTTGATTATAGTATTTAAGGTCTTAGACTCTAGAGGAGAAGCCCTGACAACAACAGGCCTCCACCCAGTTTCAGCAAGTATTTTATGTCTTAGTAAGGCGCCCTTACCTATTACAAGCCCAGGCTTCTCTGCCTTAATCCATACCTCCCCAAGAGTATCATCAAATATTATACTATCAGGATCTACTCCAGCCTCATCAGGTACAAGCTCAAGTATTTTCTTCCTAGCAAGTTCTTTATTCATCCTAGCGCTAGGATCTATTCTAACAACGACCCTTTTCTTAACCTTCTTAGCAATATTCTTCACAAGATCTAGCTTATCTGCTATTGCCCTCCTATTTCTAACATATATGGCTATTTCGGGTCCCTCAAACTCTATACGGATTAATTGTACCTCTGGAGGTATCTCAGAAAGTATGGTCTTAAGTACAAACTCCCTTGATCTATCAATCATTACTTTCTTCAACATTAGACACCTAGAGGCATAGTAGCCTTCTTGGGATCAAACAAGCTCCATCGACACACTAAATACTATGCCTAAATTATTAGATAATCACAACTGTATGTATAGGCTCCTGAGTCTATCATATTTATTTCTTTCCTTATTAGTATTACCTGTTGACAGTATTTATCTGTTCTACTAGAACATCATATTTAAATTTAGAATATATTAACCATTATGATAAGATGTTAAATTAGCATTAATTACTGTAATCTCGTCTCTCTTTAGTATAGTAATAATTATTATAATCATTATGTAAATGGTATGGTTTCTCTGCTATAGAAGTTCTTACCAATGACAACTATATCGACTCCTTCACCACTCCAGGCATCTCTTTCAGTAGCTGCTTTTATTGCATCAAATACGAGTGACTTGGCCTCTTCTACCGACAAGTCTTTTCTATAATTCTTTTCCAAGATCCCTATTGCTATAGGAGATCCCGATCCAGTGACTATATAGTTTTCTTCGCTAACCGTACCAAATAAGTCTACATAATAAAGTCTAGGCTGTGTATCATAGCCACCGATTAACAGCTGTACTATATATGGGATTGTTTTTGAGTATGTAGACAATATATTTGCTATATAAGAGGCAATAGCCTTAATTGATGGCTTTATCCCCGTTGATAAACTATAGTATCGAGCAATAGCTCTAGCTTGATCAACTAAATACTGCGCATCAGCTACAAGACCCGATATAGTAATTGCTGCCCAGTCAGTTATTTTCTGGATTTTTTCAACCCTTTTATGTGCAATATATATTCCAGCAGTAGCTCTTTTATCAGCTCCAAGTATTACATAGCCCTGTATCTTTAATCCAGCAGTAGTTGTCTTTGTATGAACTTTATGCTCTACCAAGGTTAATAACCACCAGTCTTCCCTAGAGGCCTATCCATTTTGTGAAATATCTTTATTAGTTTTTAAGTATATATCCCTACTCCTGACTAAATCATTAACATTCTCTGGATCTAATCAACTTATATAATACTCTAGGAGAGAGAATCTATAGTACTACAAGCAAATGGTGTTTCTATGAACAGCATCCATATCATAGAGTTGCCTAAAAAAATCATTGTTGGCCATAACATTATTACTAAGATCCCGTTGTATCTAAAGGACTTAGATATACCGAGGGAATCAACCATAGCTGTTATAACTGGTCCTACAGTATACAATATAGTTAGTAAAAAAGTCATTGATATACTAGAGGATTCCGGGTACAACATATACCACTGGATTATAGAGAAGCCTCTTAAATCTATAGTAGATGAATTAATAGATGAATCCATAGATGTAGATGCCTTTATTGGTATAGGAGGAGGTAAATCTATCGATGCAGCAAAGTATCTTGCAGCAAAGAAATCAAAAATATTTATAAGCGTTCCGACCGCTGCATCTCATGATGGGATCTCATCACCCTTTGCAAGCCTTAAGGGATTTAATAAACCCACAAGCATTAAGGCTGTTCCTCCAACAGTTATTGTAGCTGATATTAATGTAATCTCTAGAGCACCTCCGCGCTTGTTAAAAGCAGGAGTGGGTGACTTGGTGGGTAAGCTTACCGCCGTAAAAGATTGGCAGCTTGCTCACAGGCTCAGAGGCGAGTATTATGGAGAATATGCAGCCCAATTAGCTCTTCTTTCAGCAAAGCATGTACTCCGGTATCCAGAACTCATTGCAAGCTGTAATCCTGAGGGAGTAAGAATAGTTGTAGAGGCATTGATAAGTAGTGGTGTAGCAATGTGTATAGCTGGCTCAAGTAGGCCAGCTAGCGGCTCAGAGCACTTATTTAGCCACGCATTAGACCTTATTGCACCAAAACCTGCGCTTCATGGAGAACAAGTAGCTATAGGAACTATCATGATGCTCTACCTCTATGGAGACCCTAGGTGGAGAAGAGTTAAGAACACATTAAAGAAAATAGGGTTACCTGTTACAGCTAAGGAACTAGATATTCCAGATGAAGTTATAATAGATGCACTAACCATAGCCCATAAAATAAGACCTAGATACACTATATTAGGTGAAAAAGGTCTAACCCGTGAAGCCGCTGAAAAACTAGCACGAGCTACCGGAGTTATTGAGTAACCTCCTTTCCACCAGTATCACTAGTACTTGATCTTTCTTCACCATATTCTTCACTGGTTTTCCTCTCAAATACTTCCTGGAATAAAACCTTCCTTACATAGTCTTTAAGTAGTTCAAATATATCTGAAACTAATGCTATCTTTGCATACTGTATGTTCTTCTTAGTCATTATTCTTGTAGGGATATTAATGATAAGCACTTTGCTATCTCCATCATACTCTATAGATGCCTCGTCCATAGGGATCTCTAGATGTCTAGAAACAAGTGCCTTAGTCTTCTCAAGAATGTTTTCAAGTTTTTTAACAATTCTAACCTTATAAACAAGAGTCTTACCTGCTAAAGGATGGTTAAAGTCTACAGTAACCCTTCCTCCTGTTATACTCTTAACAATACCTGTAGCGCCTCCGAAGTCTATTACATCACCAACCCTAACATTGATCCCTCTACGTCTAAACTCTCTAATACTAAACACTTTAACCTTATATGGATCCCTTGGGCCATAGGCTTTCTCGGGAGGTAGCTCTATCTCCTTTTCCTCACCTACATCCATTTCTTTTAATGCTTCCTCTAAGCTCTTTAGTATCCATCCCCTATTAATAACTACAAGCATTGGACCATAGAGTCTACTGCTCTCATATATTCCCTCTCTCTTTGCAAGCTCCCCAATAGTTGTATCAATGATATTGCCTGTTTCCTTAACTCTGACAGTATACTCTATTAATACAAAATCTCCTTTTTCTAAGGCCATGTTTATACCCCTCAATCATTTACTCTGACCTAAAGCTATATGTTATTAGAATATTATAAATTATCACGGAACATTTACATCATAGTGTCGGCTTAGATGCCTGTATCCTTATCAAAGAGACCTAGATAGATTCCATAACTTATCTCCTGCTCTATGAATATTCTTAATAACCTTCCCCTTCACTATCTTACGGGTAATAAGATCGTTTGAATTAACTAATGCTTTGCCTATTACAAAAGGCTTCTTATACTTCTCATCAATAACAGCGACTGGATCGCCTATATTGAACACTCCTATAACATCTCTAACCCCTGGCGCCATAATGTCTGCACCCCGCATTAGCGGCTTTACTGCACCCATATCTACCATAACTCTAGGCATCCAGTCAACTCCCTTAGCTAAGAGAAATACTAAGAGAGGATAATACTTCCCCTCATATATGAAGAACGCGGGAATCCTATCAACTATAAGTATTTCAGGATAGTTTTTTTCAACAACTCTCTCAACACGCTTAAACTCTAATGGTACGGAAGGATAGATACCCGTAATATCCTTCTTCAATCTCTTTATATCTTTTTTAGACAAAAACCAGCGTTTAGGCAAATTCTTATAACCTCCTTAATCCCTTAGTTAGTCCCTAGAACTTAAATAGCAGTATATACTCCCATAAAAGCCTAGATGTAGAATAGCGGTGATTAGACTATGGTAGAAACTGCACATAAAATTTTACAGGAAAGCCTTGGCACAATAGTACTCATTAGATTAAAAGGTAATAGAGAGGTCCGTGGCAAACTAAAAAGCTATGATCAACACTTAAACATAGTTCTTGATGATGCAGAAGAAATTAGAGAAGATGGAGGGACAAGGAAACTTGGCACCATTGTAATAAGAGGAGATACCGTAGTATTAATTAGCCCAACGTCACCAATCTAGCTCTAGCTAATAGGTGGACACCAATGGTTAAAGGCACAACATCATTTGGTAAAATGAGTAAAGGGAAAACACACATAAGGTGTCCAAGATGTGGAAGACACTCCTATAACGTAGCAAAAGGATATTGCACCGCCTGCGGATATGGGAGAAGTAAACGTATGAGAAGGTATAAGTGGCAAAATAAGAAGTATAACAGAGTCAGAATTAAATAGCTAAAAAGCAAGTATTAGAGAATAATATTCTAAGATCTACTAAGTTGATCAGCTACCTAGAAGATAGTATAATTAAAAGCTTTAAACCCTTGTTTGTTTATAGTGTATTTGGTTGTGGGCCGGTAGCTCAGCCTGGAAGAGCGCTCGGCTTGCACCCGAGAGGTCCCGGGTTCAAATCCCGGCCGGTCCACCATTCTCCATCTATCTTCTCTCTTAACTCTGGTTTAAAGAACGCTATATAGTATCTTGTGATAGTATCGAGGCTGCCAATATACAGTGTCTTATGCTTACCGTTTTCTCTTCCTTCCAAATAGACATATAGATTATTCTTTATGCGTTTAACGACAAGCCTTAACGGGATAATACCACCCATATTAATCTACCATGTCGTTATATATGTCGTTAACCAGATCAAAAACACTGTGTTCCAAGGAGCTTATGGCTCTAACCCGTAACAGGTATTTGAAAGCTTTTTATATGCGTGTTTGTTTCCCTATTCTTTCATAGGGGCTGCAGATCTATGGAAAAGTGGAGGCTGCTGGATATAGAGTTTCTTATTGTATTGCTTCTAACTTTTGCTGTCATGGTTTATTCAATATTTATTGAGCGTAACAACGTGTTACTCCTTGTTTCAGCCATACTGTTTTTTCTGGAAACCAGGTTGTTTCTGTGGAAAGAAGAGCTGGAGACTAGGGAAAAGTATGGCTAGCCCCTAGTTATTTTATACCATATGGCATACAAGCATATTGTTACCCCCTGCTTGATTCCTATATCACTATATTGG
>JAGGXK010000063.1 GCA_021163115.1 Desulfurococcales archaeon
AGATAACTCACGGCTACAGTGGCGCAGACCTAGCAGCGCTTGCAAGAGAAGCCGCTATGCAGGCTTTAAGAAGATACTTGCCAGAAATAGATCTCTCAAGCGACAAGATACCAACAGACATACTAGAGCGCATGGAAGTCAGCATGGAAGACTTCCTGGCTGCTTATAGAGAGATAGTTCCAAGCGGTATGAGGGAGATTTATGTTGAGGTTCCTGAGGTTAGGTGGGATGATATTGGTGGTTTGAGAGAGGCTAAGCAGGAGCTGCGGGAAGCTGTTGAATGGCCAATGAAATACCCGCACGCCTTTAGAAGACTCGGTATTCGCCCGCCTAAGGGAATACTCTTATTCGGCCCACCAGGCACAGGGAAAACACTACTAGCAAAAGCAGCAGCAACAGAAAGCGGAGCAAACTTCATAGCAGTAAGAGGACCAGAAATACTAAGCAAATGGGTAGGAGAAAGCGAAAAAGCAGTAAGAGAGATATTTAGGAAGGCTCGCCAGTACGCTCCCGTAGTTATATTCTTTGACGAAGTCGATGCAATAGCACCTGCTAGAGGATATGCTAGTGATACAAGAGTTACAGAGAGGATTGTAAGCCAGTTATTGACGGAAATGGATGGGATTTATAGGCTAGAAAACGTTGTTGTTATTGCGGCAACCAATAGACCGGATATACTAGATCCAGCACTATTAAGGCCTGGGAGATTCGATAAATTAATCTATGTACCACCGCCTGATGAGCGTTCAAGACTAGAGATCCTCAGAATACATACAAGAAACATGCCATTAGCGCCTGATCTCGACTTAGAGGATATAGCGAGACGTACAGAGGGTTATAGTGGTGCAGATCTTGAGGCCTTGGTTAGAGAAGCTGCCCTACAAGCACTCAGAGAGAATATTAATATCACGAAAGTACATATGAGGCACTTTGAAAGAGCATTACTATACGTAAGACCATCTATAACACCGCAAATGGAGAGAATGTATAGAGAGTGGGCTGAGAGAGCTAGACAGAGATTACCAAAAACACATATAAAACCAGAGTTATATACTTAAGCTGTAGCTCTAGAACATTTTCCCTAATAAAATCATCCTCCATTATAAATTACCTAAAGAATATTATATCAGCTAGGATTTGGTGAATAAAAAGTGGTTGATGTAAAGGGGCAGTGGAGGAATAGGCCATTATTTAAGTTAGTAATAGATGAGATAGCTAGACATGGAGGTAGAATAACAGATCAAGAGCTCTATAGGTTTTTAAGAGAAGAATATGGTTTAGATGTCTCTATGCCTGAACTACATAAGATACTCCTAGTCTTAGAATTAAGGGGATTTATTGTTGTAAGTAAAGTTAGGAGAGAATTTAGTATAATGTTTTCAAGGTATTTCATAAAAGGTATGCACTAAAAGTTATTAAACACTAAATTTAACGGCGGTAAAAGTTATTCAGTATATAGTTCTAGATACTAAGTGGTGTCTATAGTGGGTGTTAATTTAAAGGATCTTATACCGGATGAGGCGAGGAGTACTATTGATGATTTAAAGTCTCTTAGGGGCCGTGTAATAGCTATTGACGCATATAATGCGCTATATCAATTCCTAACAGCAATTAGACAGCCTGATGGGACACCTCTAATGGATAGGAGGGGAAGAATTACAAGTCATTTAAGTGGCCTCTTTTATAGAACTATAAATCTTGTTGAAAACGGTATAAAACCAGTATATGTATTTGATGGACAACCTCCCGAGATCAAGCTTATGGAAATAGAAAGGAGAAAGAAGATTAAGAAAGAGGCTGTTAAGAAGTATGAAGAAGCGCTGGCCAAGGGGGATCTAGAGGCAGCTAAAAGATATGCTCAGATGAGTTCTAAGTTAACAGATGAAATGGTTAATGATGCTAAGAAGCTTCTTGATGCTATGGGCATACCATGGGTTCAGGCCCCTGCAGAGGGGGAAGCCCAGGCAGCATATATGACAGCCAAAGGTGATTCATGGGCCACAGGAAGCCAAGACTATGATTCACTATTATTTGGTTCTCCAAGGCTTGTAAGAAACCTAACCATATCGGGTAGGAGAAAGCTTCCTAGAAAAGACATGTATATAGAGATCAAGCCCGAGATAATAGAGTTGAACAAATTATTAAAAATACTTGGTATTACTCGGGAACAATTAATAGACATAGCAATACTTATTGGAACAGACTACAACCCTGATGGTGTAAAAGGTATAGGACCTAAGACTGCCTATAGACTAATAAGGAGTTATGGAAGCCTTGAGAAAGTTCTAAAAACTTTACCTAAGACAGCGTTTCCTATAGATCCATTAAAGATTAAGGAATATTTCTTGAATCCCTCTAAAACAGATAACTATACTATTGAGTGGAAGGAACCTAGTGAGGAGAAAGTAATTGAGATGCTTGTTGAAGAACATGATTTCTCTATTGAAAGAGTTAAGAATGCTCTTGAACGGCTTAGAAGAGCATATAGAGAACATATCAAAGGTAAACAGATGGGTCTTGAAGCTTGGTTTGGCTAAATGGATCTTTTATTTCCATCCATATTTCCCGATCAAGGGTACAAATAAACAATATATATCCTCTTTTACGTCAATAGTGTTATTATCCTTCTTTGTTACAATATATAGTCTTTGAAGCCCGGAGTCACCTACAGGTATAACAAGCCTACCTCCTACTACTAGTTGTTCTATAAGAGGTTTAGGTATATCTGGTGCTGCAGCCGTAACTATTATACCATCGTAGGAGGCTTCCTTGGAATATCCTAGAGATCCATCTCCTACGATAACAGTTACATATCTTATATAACTAGTCCTCTCAAGATTTCTCCTAGCAAATTCCGCCAGCTCCGGGATCCTTTCTATAGTATACACATGGCCTTCTTTGTTAAGTGAGTTCTTTGCAACGATTTCTGCTAGGATAGCTGCTTGGTATCCAGAACCAGTCCCTATTTCAAGTGTTTTATCCCCGGGCTTTGGGTCAAGGGCTTCTGTCATTAAGGCTACCATGTGAGGGGCACTGATTGTCTGGCCAAAACCTATAGGCAGGGGTTCATCAAAGTAAGCCCATCTCTTATACTCCTTTGGTACAAACTCCTCTCTAGGAACACTAAGCATTGCTTTCTTAACTTTTTCACTCCTAATTACACCTTCCATAACAAGTTTTTCTACAAGCCTTCTTCGTTCAATAGAGAAATCCATGTTTATACCCAGTACTAGATTATATATTCCTCCCTAATATAATCAGTATTTAGCTAGGGATGTATAATGTTATTTGATGTTGCAGTGGAGATTGTTAATGCTTTTGGGCATCCAAATATTACGGCAAAACATCCTACAACACTAGAGATCACAAAGGATAAATGGTTATCACGGAGGGGTGACTGTATAATAGGTGTTAATGCTGACAAATCCTTAGCAGACTTCTCCGCTGAATTCAAGAATATGGTTAGAAACAAAGACACCATAGTAATTGTTATCTTAAATATTGGAAACATTAAGGAGATTATTGTAGGACATGGAGATCCGAGGCTTACATACAGTAGTCCAAGAAAGATCATTATTAGAAGAAGTAGTTACATTGATGAATCAACAGCCCTCATTAGATCTTCTAAAGCAGCTAGAGATCTAGATAGAATGCTTGTATCTAAGCTAAGATCAGAGGATATAAGGCTTAGAATAATGTTTATAGCTTTAAAGCTTCACAAGATCAACTCTATAGATGTACCTATACGGAGAATAGTCAAGGACTTTCCTAACCCCCATTATATCCCATAGGTATTTCTCCAAGTACTTCTCCATGAAGCTAAGAAGGTCTTTTTCTGTTGATGCTATGGAGTATAAGTGTAGAATGGTGTTTCTATGAGATAAATAGTTATATGTGTTCCAGAATAAATGGCTTGAGTGAGGTAAATTTGCTATAATTCTATCAGCTATCTTCTCTTTTAAGATGCTATGTATCTTATATGCATCATTGATTGATAATATTATATCCCCTTTTAGCCTCTTTTTGTTTAGTATAATGGATTTAAGTAGGCAATATATTGCATAGGGATTTATATCATTAGCTATTACGGTGATTCTTTTTAATGCTGTAGCGTGTAAAGTAAATCCGCCGATCCCGCAGAAGAGGTCTATTACAAGTTCTCCATTTCTTATATCTTCGGCGATTCTTCTATGTTCTGTAGATAATCTTGGATTATAGTACACATTGTGTATATCGATGTAGAAACGTAGACCATATTCTTTATGTATTACATGATCTACTTCGTTTCCCCATAACAACCTAAGCTTAGCGGTCCTGTGAATGCCTGTTGTATATTCTTTTACATATATTGCTTTTAGTCTAGGATGGAGCTGTTTAAGTGTTTCTATAATTTCCTCTTTTTTATTTTCAACAACTTTCTCTCTAACAATAGCTATATCTCCAACCATATCATATGATGGGGGTTTTAACTCTTTTTTCCTCATTCTATAATGTTCAAGAGTGCAGTTAGTAATAATTTCTGCATTATATTTCTCTATAATATCATGTATAAGATCAAGGCTTCTATGCTCTACTATAGGGATTAGGACGTAGTCTTTATCAATAGTTATTCTATATTCTGTATCTAGAAAACCTCTGGATAACAATAGCCTTCGTAAGGTTTCAGCATACTTCTTGTATACTTTGATACATTTAGGCATAGGGCCTGCACCATCTATTTTAAATCTATATACAAATATACAAATTCATATATAGACTAGTGATGTATTGGTGAGGTTATGATATTGTTTAAGCATGTAGCAATAGTATATAAGCCGACGAGGCAGTGTCTTGCTCTTGCACAAGGTTTCTTCAAGGAGCTAAAGGAACAGGGTTTTATTGTAGATACTGTATGGGTTGATGAAGTTAAGCAGGGTGATTTAGATACTTATGACCTTGTTTTATCTATAGGCGGCGATGGTACTTTACTAAAAATATCCTGGAGCCTCCTCGATAGAAGTCCTTTGATCTTACCTATTCCGTGTGGAAGAAGAACTGTTTACTATGAAGACCTAGATATCCGTGATATACACTCTATTGTAGAGAAAATCCTTGATGGAAGGTTTTGTATTGATATATTAAAGAGAATATGCTTAAGCTTTAGTAGCAAGAAGTATTTCGCATTAAATGAGGTAGCAATGATTAATCAACACCTAGGCAGGGTTTTAACCATAAACGTAGAGATATCAACGCCTTATAACAAGTCAAGGTTTTATATAGAAGGAGATGGGTTGATAGTGGCTACAGCATCTGGTTCCTCTGCCTATGTATTATCTGCAGGCGCTTCAGTGATCGAACCCAAAATCACAGGCATATATCTTGCACCATTAAATCCTATGAATATGAATATTGCTCCAATATTTCTCCACTCCTTTACCCGGATAAGGGTTACTCCTAGAGGATATACTAATGTATTTGTGGATGGTATCTATGTAGGAGCGATTTCTCCCAGTAATAGTGTTGAGTGTATGCTAAGCAATAACAATATTAGGTTAATAAGACTATCTTGTAGAGGAGATGTGGTGAGAAGCATTTTTGCATCAAGAACAACGCTATTCAAGTAAAGTATCTATATCAATAGTGCTTGATACCTCAGCTATTCTAGCAAAATATCCTCTACAACAATATAGTGGATACATTAGGCTGTATACCACACCATCCGTTGTAGAGGAGGTAAGAGATAGTGAAAGCAGGGCCTCTCTCGAACTAGTAATTAGTCTAGGAAGACTTATTGTGAAGCCTCCTAGTAGGAGATCTATAGCCAAGGCGATCATGTATGCTCGAGAGGTAGGTGAACATACTAGCTTATCAAAGACAGATATTGATGTTATTGCATTAGCCCTAGACCTTCATGGTAGAGGAAAGACAATAGTTTTAACGGATGATTATGCTATCCAGAACACTTTACTCTATATAGGTATACCGTTTAAGCCTCTTAGAACTATAGGGATTAGTGTTCAAAGGAAATATATTGTTTACTGTCCTAACTGTGGATATATTACATCCTCTATTGGGGAGAAAACCTGTCCACTATGTGGGATGCCTCTTGCTAAGAAGGTTTCTTCTTAAATACACTAATATAATACCCTGGCATATCATAAGTTATTGGACTAAATCTGTAGGCTATGAGATCGCCAATGTATACTTTATCAGCATAAGGTATATCCACTTCAATAGATATTAACCCCTGTCTTAGAGCATATAGAGATACTTCTTCATTTTCCTCAAATGTTAGTGTACATGTAGAATATACGAGTAAACCGTTTTGTCGCAGTATCTGTACAGCAGGTTTAATAAATTGTTTCTGGTATGTCTTACTATTTTCTATATCTCTACCTCTTACATCAATAGAGATCTTTGGTCTAACACCTAAGCCTGTACAAGGTGGATCTATTATTATTTTATCAAATACTATTCCCCCAATATCTATATTGATGTATCTTGCATCACCAACGAGAAATAGGTTTGTTCGTGGAAGATGCAGTCTTTTAAGAGTTCTTATTATTTCTCCTATCTTCTTCATGGACCTATCTATAGATACAATTCTTGCTAATCCTTGAGATAGCTGTATTAAGTGACTAGTTTTCCCACCTGGGGATGCACAACAGTCTAGAATAGATTCCCCAGGAGTAGGACTTACTATGTGGGATACAATAATTGATGGAAGTCCTTGGGGATATATTAATCCCCTCTTATATTCCTCCATTTCACGTATGGGAGGAAGCTTGTAGGTTGAGATAATGTTTTTTACTACCACCCCTTTCTTCATATAAAGCAGTTTACTTGAATCAACAATGGTTTCCGCAAGGGCAACAATACGCCCATTAGGTGCTACAATATTTACTTCCTCTCCTGCCTTAAATCTGCTATATTTTATTACTCCTGGCGCGTAAAGTGGTGCACCCAACATTATACTTTCAGCAGCATATTTGTCAACAATAATTTTCTTTTCTACAATAGGTATTTTATATGGTCCTTTAACCACGATGTATAATGCATCCTCTATATATGGATCAGGCTCTATATTGTATTCAGGATATCTCTCTTTTAACATATCAATTAGTTCTCCACGAGTTATAAGATAAGTATTTACACGAAGATAGTGTCTCTTCGATGGAGTAAGTATTTTATAGATAACCTGGTTAGTTAGGCTACCGTACACCCTGGATAGACTGCTATATACTTTTTTGTCAATGGTCTCTTTCATGGCTCTATACGCCATGCTCTAGAGCTCTCCTATAATGCTTAGATTATGGGTAATGCTCATAAGATTATTATATTTGGTTATAGGGTTATTGTCTTTAGGGGTTTAGTGGGGTTGTGGATTCAGCCCATTGATCCACTAAATAATATAGTTCTCTCATCAACTGCTGCATCTATACCTATTATAGTCCTCATGGTATGTTTAATATTGTTTAAAATGCCTGGTTATCGGGCAGCATTCTTTGCTAGTGTATCAGGTTTTATAGTGGCTCTTCTTGTCTATAAGATGCCTATAGTTATAGCTATTTCTAGCTATCTCTATGGAGTACTTTTTGGGTTATGGCCTATTACATGGATTATATTGAATGCCATGGTATTGTTTAATTTGAGTAGGAGGCTGGGGAGTCTTAGGTTCCTTGAGAAATGGATGTTTAGTAATCTTCCGAGAAATAAAGGTGTTCAAGCAATATTTATTGCCTACTTGTTTGGTGCTCTTATAGAGGGTATTGATGGCTATGGATTTCCTATAGCAATAGCATCAGCTATTTTGATACAACTAGGTTTTAGTCCTTTAATAGCAGTATTGGTTGCATTACTTGCTAACACTATTACTGTTCCATTTGCTAGCCTTGGTGTACCTATTGTAACTCTTAGCCTGGTAACAGGGCTTGATCTACATATAGTGTCTACATTTGCATCCCTACAGCTTATTATATATGCTATCATTATCCCGTTTCTTATTGTACGTGTCTCAGGCGTAGAAAAGATCTCCAAAATCCTTGATATAATACTTCTTTCTGGACTATCCTTAGGTTTTTCAGTATACTTGTTTACTGCAGCATATGGCCCATATCTTACAGGTGTTGTAGCTCCTCTTATATCAATGGCTCTATTATTTATTTATATAAAGGCTAAGTATAGGGTTGGAGGAGAGAAACTTGGTTTAACTAGAACGCTATATGGTTGGGCTCCCTGGCTTTTCGTTGTCGCTTTAATGTTTATAGCAGGTGTTCTTGGTTTTTCAAAAATCTTCAGTATTAAGTATATGATCCCGTTTCTGCATGAAGCTGTATATAGTGAGATCTATGGGAGAGTATATGAAGCTGTTTATTCATGGTCTCCTCTAGCCCATGGAACCATGGTGTTCTTCTCTATAATACTTACAGTTTTATTGTTCAGGGCAAGGCCGGGCATTGTTGTAGACACATACATAGCTACGGTGAAGAAGCTTTATCCAGCCATAATCACTATTCTTGAGGTAATTGGTTTAGCTTTCCTTATGAATTACTCCGGGATATCAGTTACACTTGGATATACGCTTTCGTCACTAAAGCCTATGCTCCCATTTGCATCAGCACTTATAGGATGGGTGGGGACATTTATAACGGGATCTAGTACGGGATCAAATGCATTATTTGGTAACCTCCAACGGATAAGTGCTGAGATAGCCAATTATCCATCATATATAATTGTGGCTACCAATTCCACAGGAGGTGTATTAGGTAAGATAGTAAGTCTTCAAAGCATAGCTATAGGGGTGTCAGCAGTAGGGCTTACGGGTAGAGAGGGGGAGGTATTGAAGAAGCTCTTGCCCTATAGCCTAGCCTTAGCGTTATTGCTTGGTATTGTAGTTTATGTCCAGCTTCTCATGTCTTAGCTTTGGTTATTGTATTATCTTCGATAGTGTTTTTCGGTCTAGAACATAGATCTATTGTATGAGGAGCACAGTCTTGGATAAAGATCTCCCTAGCTGGTATCATCCTTCAAAGTATCATAGGAGTCTAGGGAATGATATGGTTCAATGTCTTGTTTGTGAGAGAAGGTGTATACTTCAAAGTGGCCGGATAGGTGTTTGCTGGAACCACATGAATATTGGTGGTGGTTTATACAATATAGCTTATGGGTTCCTTAGCGCTCTCGAAAGTAGGCCTATAGAAATAAAGCCTCTCTTCCATTACTGGCCTAATTCTACAGCGTTAACGTTTAGTGGTTGGGGCTGTAATTTTAGGTGTCCCTGGTGTCAGAATTATTTGCTAAGCCAAAGTAGGCCATCTATACGTTATTCTCTAGAGAAAACACCTATGGAGTTAGTATTTGAAGCTTTAAGGAGAGGTGATAATGGTTTATGTGCGAGCTTTAATGAACCAACTATACATGCTGAGTACATTATTGATGTTGCAAGAATTGCTAAAGAGAAAGGTCTCTATTTTACACTAGTTACAAACGGGTACATGACTCTAGGTGTTCTAAGAGAGATGGTTGATGTAGGTATTGATGGCTATAGTATTGATATAAAGGGGTGTCCTGATTCTTGTAGGAGATTTCTTGGCATAGATCCGTATTATGTTTTCCGTAATGCAAGGTATATAATAGATCTTGGTGGCCATGTTGAAATGGTTTATCTTATTGTAACAAATGCTAACGATTATGATGAGTGTATAGACTGGGTTATTGATAACCATATTCACTACTTGGGTGAGGATATCCCTCTGCATATAAACAAGTACTATCCTGCATATAGATATAATGAGCCACCTACTTCTATGAGGAAGTTGCTTGAGGTATATAATAGAGCTAGAAAAGCAGGTATAAGATATGTGTATATAGGCAATGTACTTGATGAGCGCTATCAAGACACCTATTGCCCCCGTTGCGGCAAGCTCTTAGTTAAAAGAAGAGGCTATAGGGTTGTATACTGGGCTATAGACGATAACAGTAGGTGTCCTAGATGCGGTTTTAAAATACCTATTAAAGGACATTATATTGTCAAATAACTAGAGGTAGTTGTTTAGTAGAAACTATGGATGTTCTAGTAGTACTAGTTGTTCTTCAGTATATATCCTTTCATAGTGCGTACTACAGCTCCACTATATACTAGCCTTTGTAAGGCTCTCTGTATTGTCCTCTTACTCATTATTCCAGAGTATTTTTTCTCTAAAATCCTCTGTATATCGGAAGGCCATGCTGGCTCTCCTTTAAACTCTTTTAGTATATCTAGAATTATTTTATTGTAATCTATTCTAATGAACTCTATACTAATGTGTTTTTCAATAGCTTCTTCTATTTTCTTTTTTGCAGTGTATAGTATGTCTAGGGTATATATGAAATTTATTAGGAAATCAATGCTTTTTATTGCCTTAACTATGTTCTTATACACGTTGCCTGTAGCTATTTTTGAGACATCATATTTCCCTACATAAATACTTTGTAGTATGCCTTGCTTTTCCTGTTTAAGATAAACATATCCATATAAGCCATTATTGTTATCTCTAATAATGTTGTATTCAAGATAATAATCTGGATACATGTTATAGAACCTCTGTAAAAGCTCTAATTTTCTTCTAAGGGCTTTAAGCCTCTCGATGACCCTATCATACACCATACTCTAGATCCCTCATCAACGCTGTTTTGTTTACAAGCCCTCTAGTATTCTTAGCGACTATCTATCCTTATTACCCATCTCAACCCATACCATATATGACATCAATGAAACGGTTATGGTGAAACCCGATTGCTTCTATGAAACAAGCAATACTCCATGGTTCCACCTACTGGAACGTCTTAGTATACCATGGATTTAAAAGAAGCCCTATATCCTGCCATATTTTGGTAAGACAAGTATATCATAGCGGTTAACAGGTATGTTTTGGATAAAATACTCTTAGAATATATTGTGCTGAGATATTTGGTGAAGCATTAGTGTTGTATTGTAAGACATTCGCTTTTCACGTCTCTTGCATGGGGTATATCTAATACGAGCCTTAGGGCTAAGTCCTTGAAGCCTAGTAAGAGATTATTTTCTATTAACTCTTCACCATAAGCAAAGTCTTTTAGATATATTTCTGCATTATTAAGGAATTTCGGATCATTTAGTATTATTAATACATGAGGTTCTTGTAGAATTGGCAGTCTCCTGGTGTTCTCTGTTGCCTTGCTTCTCCATACTGAAGAGTCTTATTCCACCAAGCCCGTATTTTACCACTATTTTATCCAGAATCTCTAGCCTAATGCTTCCTGAGGAATCCTTTATATAGTATATTCTTATTCTAAGCAAGTTTTTATTAAGGCTTAACCTTACTTCACCACGGTCTTTTTCCTTTAAAACACTAAGTGCATTACTATTTAGGCGTGAATATATGGGGTAGAGCGGTATTAATATAAATTCTATTCCTTTATACTTGAAGAGATATCCAGTCCCACTATATTTCAGGTATGTTAAAGCATCTTCTCTTCCACGTCTCTGCACTCTAGCCTTTTCTCCCTTAAAGAAATAAGGGGTGTTTTCTCCTAGGTCTATTTTATTAGCTGTCTTCACTCTTTTATTAACAGCTATGGATGTATGGTATTCACCCTTACAGATTGTTCGTACTATATTGATCTCTGCTTTCTCAACATCATGTGCGGGTATAGTAATCTCCTTATCTCTGATGACCATGGCATCAATAAGCACAGTCAATACAGTATATTTCCTTATTAACACTATTTAAAACTCAGAAACTATAGAGCCTAGAATACCCAGTATAGCCAGCATCATGGAAACCTTAAGCTTATCACCAGGATCGATATACGTGATTGGTACTAGATAGAAGTAGAGGGCTAAACCTATTAGTAAACCAGATAAACTAAGTATTAACTGTAGTTTCCTTAACCTAGTGTTGATCCCTAACCGTATGATCCTAGTTAATCTAGATATACCGCATAAACCTATCTACCACAATTATGTACCAGAGATGAATAGATAAAGATTCCATTAAGGCTATATAATTATGCTGTAAAGTATACTGGCCTTCTGAGACGATGTATCAATATAGCTAAGTATCTTGATATATCAATTGCGCTAGAAATACGGAAAAAAGCTGGAATTCTAGGGAGAAAAATATGGTGTAAAATTGCACCAACCTTTATGCTACCCCGAATTTTTGGCTGTTTTCAAGGCCAAGGCACTGGTTCCTCTCTGCATCAAATATAATAATTAGGATGGGAGAAAAGGAGAGCATAATAATTGTGATTGTAATTAAACAGTTAGAATAAATACACTGTATATGGTATTTATATGGTGTTCATTATTTTATACTTGTTTTATTTAATTAAACACTTCCCCATGTAATTTAAATGTACCGTAAGGCTCATGCCTGTTTGCATTCCTGTTTATAATTTATTATGTTTATACTCCAGTTAATATTCACTAGTATAGCCAACAATATGTTATCGATAAGTAACTATGAATTACGCGAGCTATTCATAGCGGTGGAAGTATTGAGGTTGGCGAGGAAATACATGAAATATTACTTAAAGAGATAGATCTACTTTATTTTGTTCTCCATTTATTTACTTGAAGAAAATAGCATGATGATCAATCAACGTATGCTTAAAATTAGCTCTGCACCATCCTTGAATGCAATATCCGAGCTCACGTATTTCGTCTTGGTTTTCATAATTGTTTTTCTGCTAGGAATTAAGCTTTAAAATTTTTAATTCTAAAGATAGGTCTTCGCGGTTCTAATGTTTATCCTTGGATGTTATTGGTTCTAGGTATATTACCTCATGTTTATTTATTACTATTGCGAACATTATGTCCTCCAAGCTATTAGCATGGACATGTATTAATTCGAGAACAGGTTTCACTACTTCATACCATAAACTCTTTGTTATATTTTTCTCGAACTCGGTGAAAAACCTTGTATTATTAGGAGTATTAGGGATTTTTCTTAAGTCAAAATATATTGGCATATGCACATCAATCCCTTTTTCACCGAATCTTTTAATCCATATACTCTCAAATACCTTCAGATCCTCGATATAATTTCTGAAAATCTTATCTAGAAGAACCATATCTGTATCATTGCGTGTTATCACAACAATGTTCGCTATATATATGGGAGCTAATTCATCATCATAGGGCTCTGTGAAGGCGATAATGTATGGCGGACGGAAATATATGTAGTAGAAATGCAAGCGTTTACGATCCTCAGGACTACAGGGATTAGGGAGCTTTACGTATGTTCCATTATATTTAAATGTGGTAAAGTTTGGTAAGCAGTATTCTGCGGGGGCTATATTAATTATAATGAATCTATATTTATCGATGTAAAATAGAGCATTAATAGAGCCTAGTCCTGACGGATCGTCCCCTGAGAAGGCGCCATTATGGTATATGAGCATTCTCTCATTTATTCTATCATACTGTATCCACGTAACATTATCCCATGGATGCTTCGTCCACCTGAAATACAGTTCTGTCTCCTGGATGATCTGTCCCATTATCTTTACAAGTATAAACCGTTTAAGCGAGTGGGTATAATTTAGATCTTCCTTATCGTATTGGATCATAATATCCTTCTTAGACCAATAAATATCTACTGCATATGTTTTTATATTACTAGACTTACTCCAATATTTATCGAGTATTCTATCCATAATCCTTTGAGCTTCTCTAACATCACCTATATCAATTATCGCTTTGCTTTGTGAATGAATTCTAGGATAATATGTGAGGAAAAACAATGTATACAAAGAGAAACAGACAACAATAACGACAATGACTAAGACTGTTTTCCAATACCTAGGAAACTTAGAAAACATTACCACCACTCCAAAACCAATACCCCCTGACAGTATTTCATGAATCAAAAACGATTATATATGTATTATCTCCATAACTTTGAGGTTTTTATTAAGACAAAGTATATATTTTGATTTTTATGAATCAAGGAATTAAGGGTGTATAAATATGAAGGGGGAAGACAGGTATTCCCCTTCTTGCCATATTCATTACATTATCTATTGCTATTATACCAGCCTATATTCCGACAGCGTATGCTGAATCCACCACATTATTAGAAGGACCATATAACTATGATTTTACAATACCTAGCAAGTACTATAATGTAGGTGAATTATTCAAGGGTCTAACATTCGATCATGAAGGAGTTCCTAGTTATTGGAACATTATTGCTGATTATTACACTCTTTCAAACAAAACTGGCGTAAGAGGAGATAATACGCTATATCTTTATTCTACAAGTGGCTATGCGTCTATATACCAGTACTCTGATAACACACATATAAACTCTGTGAAGAACGAGAAAGTGCTCTTCTATGCATATGTTAGAGCAGAACAACCAGCCTCTGGAAAGATTAAAGCCAGAATAACCGTAACGATATCCACAGGTTCTTCTGGAGGTGGTTGCCCCCGATTATATAGCTTTATTGATGGAAAATACATATATATCAATAACTTGCTTCCATTAGCCAAAGGTAAAGAAGTAAAAAATGACTATTACCTAGTTAACCCTAGTCAGTTTAGTATAAACAATAATGAGATAAGATTTAGAATTGTAGAAAAAGATGGAGAAGAAGATCACATTTACAATATTAAAGCATACTATATAACAAAGACTAAGGGGGACATAGTTGTCTCGGAGAGCAGTACAGGCAAAGTCTTCATTATAAAAGACAAGAGTAAACTTGTCAGACCAATTGAGGTACTGGATAAATATGGTAACAATTTCGCATTCAAAGTATGGTTTATGAACATGGGCTACATCGCGACAAGACCTAACGATACATATACTGTCGTTTTTCCAAGACTAGAACACAAGCCCAAATTACTACTACTGCGTACAGACATTCTGTATAAAACATCATTGATAATATACGGCTATTCTAATGGGAAGTGGATAAAAATAGCCACGATAGAGCCCAGGCATAACTGGTACCTTGAAGCAATAGATTTATCAACAACGCCTCTGTATAATAGTAGAGATATAGTAATCAAGATAGTCTCCACAGGCTTTCATAAAATCAATTATATAGCATTAGCCGATTCAAATAATGTTAAGGAAATTAAAAAGAAACAATTAAAGCCTCTTAAACTTGCCGAAGCAATTCTTTCGGATAGTGTAGAAGAATTAGACGTAGCACATGCTTTAATAGATAAGGGCAGTGAGGTTGTTATCAAAAATGGTAGCTCGCTTGACTTGGCATTTGTAATAAATAGCAAATTACATCATCATAATAGTGGTTACATACTATTAGAGGTAAAGGGTTATTATAAAGTTGAAGGGGATCCCGCTACTACCGTATATGGCCCATGGATTGATCTCAGTGATGGCAAGTATCATCAAATAGCAAACTACGTTGAAATACCAAGCGATGCCGTATCAATCATGCTTAAGATCGAGTTCGAATGCTTCGACTATGGTTCAACACCTCCACTCATAAAAGCTTATGTAAGCAGAGCCGACTTTTATATCGAACATGAATTCGACGGAACAAAAGCCGTAGCATATTATAACTGGGCATTCGATGAAGAAAAATATTGGTGGATAAACAACCACGGCTACCTAGGAATCTATAATATTTACTGGCCATCTTGGAAAGAACATGCTACAATACAACTATATCTCGGATACACTAAGGAGGTATGGTATCAATACTGTCAAGAATCCGTTTGTTTAGCTCCATATCATCCGACAAGCGACTATTATAGAATTAGTAAAATGAAAATAGTAGCTGAAACTGGCACAAGCAATCCCAATGAAGGACAACCGGGATTCGGATATGAAGACTTTAACGTTACATACACTAATGATATGAACCAATATGATGTAACAGGAGAAGTTCATAGAAGTATATCCCAGGCAAGATCTATAGCTACAGCAATCGAGGACTTTGCTAATAATGCCTCAGTAGCATTATTCATAGTTAGCTCTATAATTCCAATTCCATATGCAAAGGCATTTGAGGCAGTAACCACAATTGTTGGAGTAAGTGCTAATATGGCGGATAAAATACTTTATTCACTCGATCCTAGTACTATGGATACTGGCCATAACAGCCTTGACATACCGATAAGATTCTACTACTTAGGTAGCGGAACAAGTGTAAATGAGGCCCATGCATCTTTCTACATAGAATGTAACTATTTAGCATCGTCAAACGATTCATACATAGATATAAGTTATGATCACGGTGTTGACGACTATTTAAGTTGCGAGATAAATATTCATGTAACAGCCCCACAGCTACCTTAAAGATCTGAAGACAAGCACTTTTTAATAAACTATACATATCTGAGAATGCTTTTTCCTTTATAACAACACAAATAATCATTGTAAATAGGATGATTTATTTTTTATCCTACTATTACAGTACCTATACAATCTCTTGGATATCTCATTGTAATCGAATACTCTATCCTTTTATCGTCCCCCTCGAAATACTTAGCGCCCTCACTCTCATCTAATCTAAGAGCTCATTCAATGCTAAACCATTAGTCTCAGCCACCTGCTTCAACCTATAGCTTCTCTCCACGATCTCCTCCGAAGCATTCGGTTTAAAGAGGCTGTGAAGGGAGCTCATCTAAATACCTCGATATAATCTAATGGTATAGGCTTCTTAGATCCAAGGTCTGATCCTTTAACCTTCCACACCCTAACTATTCTTCTAACAACATGGTCGTTCCTCAGCCTAACGCATCTCATTAAGATAATGCTCCATATAAGCATTAGAAACGTGGGTTTAATGTTCAATAGGGGAGAGGTCATCCTCATAAAAGCCTCCTCAATCGAGTTAGCTTGTATAAGGGTCTGTATCTCCTTTCCACGTACCTTCCCGATCACTATGTATTGGCCTTCTCCTCCTTAGCGCTAATTTCGTAAGTTCAAATAAGTCTATGTCAAGTTGTGAAGAGCCAATAGTATGGCCTTATTCGAGTATAAAGAGGATCCCAATGGATATGAGGAAGCCTTGGTTCTAGCGAGTCCTCGATCGCGACGTACTTGTAGTCAGGAGGGCTGAGCGTTAAGAGTGTCTGAAAAATAGTGGTCTTGCCCGAAGTTATACCATCCATTATCAAGATAAATGCTAGATTCTCCAACAAGATCCAGAAGCATGCAATCATTAATGGAGACAATGTACCATAATCGATAAGCTGTATTATAGTCAATGGCTTCTCAGAAAACTTCCTTATAGCAAAATAGAACCTCTACTTAGGACCTCTCCAAGAGCCAGAGCCATTCCATATCCCTTAGGGCTACGAACTTCAAGTATCGGAAAGCCATCGATATATACTTACTACACTTCTGGACAAGTTTTGAACAAATATAGATGCTTCTTCCTTTTTTAGTATAACAATGTTTGTGTCGAGGCAAGTACAGCTCGAGACATCGCGGTGGATAATAGTTACTGATACATCTGAGCCCTCCATGCTAACCTCTTCAACCAGAGGGATCCCCTAAAGGAACATCGATATAGTCATAGCCTATTACATCCCTAATGATATAGTAATTGAGGTCTTGATGTAATGTTTGACCATATCTATGACTCCGAGCTCCTCCATCACCTCCCAGACAAGGTTCTTGACATAGTTCTCAACGTTGGATATCTCGGCTGGCTTTCAACGAACGGCCTAGATGCTCCATTATTAGGCTATAAACATTCCTAACCTCCTCAGACACCTTAGGCTCATTATAATCCTCTACCGTCTTTATCGACTAGGAGAAGGATTTCTTGTAGGAAGCACTCTGTAAGTGTTGCTGACAATCTATGGGCCGAGAGAACATGGTAAATTCTCCCCTCATAAATAATGTATCTGAACTTGATCATAACTCGACCAAGATCGAGGAGACCCAGGGCGGGCTTAAGAGAGACTGTTATAATAGGCCAGAAGCCTCTAGTAGCTCATCGATACGCTCTAAAGACTTTATATAGAAGCTGTAGAGATCAGCCCCCGAATACACGATCCTCCTAAATGCTGATCTGCTTGCCTCTGTGGAGCAGGTGAACCTGGTAATAATATCTCTTCAACCTCGCACACTCACCCTAACCCTTTTCTTAAGAATAGTTCTACCACTAAGTCTGATCTCTACCTCGTAAAGGCCCGAGTGACCCGAAGTATAATACACCGTGTACTTGCCGTAGGATCCTGTTTTATAGGTATGTAGCCTACCGTTGACGTGAACTTCAAGATCTTGGTTCAGAGGGGATTTCCGAAACCTGTCTTCTCTCAGACATAGCCTTAGCACTCCATGCTAGGACTGGCCACCTCCCAGTTAGGGCGGGAAACTGTTTTTCCAGAAGAACTGATTTTACTGGTTTCTCAGCTATTCTTAGCGATACCAGCCTTATGAAGAGCGATATCAGTAAGAAAACTAAGAGATTCTAGGAATCCTAGATCCATGATGATACTTAGTGCTATCACTGGTATGATGAACAGCATCACGATTAGGAGTTGACGAACACTGAGATCCTCTATAAACGAGAAGCTGAACAGTAACTACATCCACCAAGGTTTGTCCTCAACTACTAAAACTAACTTCTCTAGGCATCAAATACATCAATATAGAAAAGAACAGCAAGAATATAGTAACGGATTGTGATTAAGCCGTAGAATTCATTATCTCAACAGATTGATATAAATGTGCAAAGGAGGGACTTGAACTAAATGGGTGGAGCCGGGGGCGGGATTCGAACCCGCGATTAAGCGGGTTCCTGTAGTAGGGGCTTGCTTGGTCTGCAGCCCGCCGCCTTAGGCCGCTCGGCCACCCCGGCTTTTCCTGTTATTTCTTGTTGGTATTATGGCCTATATATCTTTGTTTTGCTGTTTATTTTTTCTGTGGGTAGGGATATTACTGTGTTTTTGTGTTAGTTTATTCTTGGTATCGTTTATTGCTGTGGGGTGTTTGTATTGGGATTTAGTGTTGATGTATTGGCTAGGGTTTTGTCTAAGCTCTTGGATCATGGTATAAGGTTTGTTGTTATTGGTGATACTGTTGTTCAGCTTGCTTTGAAGCAGCGTGTCCTGGGGGGTGACGTTGACTTGTTTGTTATTGAGCCTAGTATTGTTGTTGATGAGGATAGATTTATCAAGTTAGCTGAGGATGAGGGCTGGCTTTATTCTTCTACAGATGCTGGTACTCCGAAGATTATTGCTAGGTATGGGGATAGGGAGGTTCCTTTAGAGTTTTATGAGAACATTTTTGATGTATATGTTCCTCTAGAAATTATTGAGAGGGCTGGTTCTATAAGTATTGGGGGTGTAAGGATTCGTTTAATTAAGCCTGAAGAATACCTTGTATTAAAGGCTAGGCAGGGTGTTGATTTAGATAAGGTTTCCCAGTATATTAAAAGGCTTGGGAGGAAGGTTGATAGGAAGCTTGTTGAGAAGACTATAAAGTTGTTTCCTCTTGATGAACAGAAGCTTATAGAGAATAGATTAAGGAGTGCTGGTTTAAGGATATAGTATTATTTGGTGTTGTGTCTTGAGGATAATTGAGACGGGTTTCGGCTATGTTGTCATAGATGGTATAAGATATGGTCACGACATTGTTGTCTGTAATAATAGTGTTTTTAAGAGGCCTAAGGATCTCTCTCGTAGATACAGGGGTTTATTTGGACATACCCCGTTGTCTCGTAGGGAGCTAGAATATATTGTTAGTGAGATGTGTAGGGATTTTGAATATATTGTTGTAGGAACTGGCCAGTATGGTGCATTACCTGTACCTGATGATACACTTGTTCCGCTTAAGGGGCTTGGTGCTAGGGTTGTGGTTGATAAGACGCCTAGGGTTGTTGATATAATTAATGATCTTGCTGCACCTGGTAGGAGAATTCTTGCTATAATACATATTACGTGTTAGAGACTAAGCTGCTCAGGTTTTTATATAAAAGTATATTATTTTATGTGTTTTCTTAGTTGCTTTATTGTGTAAGCTTTATATCTGTATACCGGGCTAAGATGTTATCCTGGAAATGTGCCGTCGCTCAGGGTCGGCGGTGAACGCCTCTCCAATGACGGATGAAACCAGACCGACAGGAGAGGAAGAGAATGAGCCGATGACCATATATAAAATCATATAAAGAGGCGAACCCATTTGTCTAGGCTGCTTGTTTTCTTCTCTTTCTTTACTTTTAATACCTTCTCAACAAACTTGTCTCTTACTGGTTCATAGACTTGTTTATAGAATTCCCGGGGGTTCTTTAGTACTATCCTGGGGAATCTTGATATGTACTGGATTGCGGCGTCCCATGCTTTCTTGAAATCTATTCCTGCTTCCTCAAATCTTCTAGCTACTTGTCTATCAAAGTCTTCCGGCCTCTGTTCCACCCCACCCATTACATAGTATCCTTTTTGACTGACCTGTAGTTTTTCTCCAAGTTCTTCAACCCATTTAATATACTCGTCTCCAGCTAGTCTTCTTCCATAGAGTTTCCCCGGCTTCTTAGCTAGTACTGGTCTTCTCTGGGGGCCATAGTATTTTGCCCATGCATAGAATATCGCCCTGTTGGGTCCAAAGCTTTTTGCTTTACCGAGATCCTTGTTTAGTAGGTAGTAGCGGGCTGCTTGCAGTAGAGCCATTACTTGGAACCTGCCCGGCTCTCTTGGTTGTTCTATTGTTTCTTTTCTGGGTAATGTAGCTGGGGGTATTTCGAGTTTTGTTGCTGTGGCTTCTAGGGTAGTAGTATTCTCTATGCTTTCTACAGCTTTTAATGCCCTCCATGCTAGTGGGTCTGCTTCCCCTTCTTTGTAGGTGTTCCATATTCCTTCCTTGTGTCTAGGGTTTTCCGGGTTTGTCCATTCTAGTTTAAATTCTTCTATATCATCTGGTTTGAATGCTATTGTTGCTCGTTCTAGTCTTCTATGGAGGCTTAGTGGGTCTGTGAATACTCTCTTCATTACTACCAGGTTCTCGATTTTTATTGCTCCCCTAGTACTCCTTATGATTTCTAGTAGCCTAGGCTTTAGCTTCAATAATATGTACTCTGCTACTGCATGGGCTACTATTAGTGGGTGGTGGTGTTGTATAGTTTCTTTGAATGCTTTTTCATGTATTCTTACATGTACTCCTGCACCACTCCATAGGAGGTAGGTGCTTTCCTTAACGCCTTCTTCTATAAGCCAGTTTGTTATAGTCTTTGCTGCTTCTAGTGCATAGGTCCAAGTTTTCTCAACTAGTTCTTCATTAATAATATCAATGTCTATGAAAACTGTTGTGTATGCTACGTTTTCACTATATTTTTCCATAACATCTTCCCTTGTCTCTAGTTTCTTGTATACTTCTATGGTTCCATAGAAGCTTCTTGGTTTCATGAATCTGTATCTTTTTATAAGGTATGGTATGTCATCTGGCTTGTTGATCTTTAGGGGTTTTTTGTCTATCCATCTAATCCATTTCTTGTTTTCTCCCTCAATTCCTGCCCAACGGTTTATTAGAAACCTGTAGATCTCATTCTTTACATATTCTCTACTATAGTATTCTATAGTGTTGACCAAGGTTTTTCTATCCCTAGATAATGTCTTATCCCTAGTCTTCTATATAGTGGTTGGGTGTTTACTCCCCTCTTATGTATAGGTGTATGGTTCTCCAGTGGTTGTATACTGGCCTTGTTTCTACTAGGTATATTTCATGGTTTGGTGGGAGTTCTAGTTTGTTTTCTTTGAAGTAGAGTGTATGGGTTGTGGAGGTTATTGTTGATCTTAGGTGTGCGTATGCGTTTCCATGTCTCCATCCATAGACTGGTACTAGTTTCCTTAATGCTTTGTCTATATTGTCTAGTTCATTTTTATCTATGATCACTATGCCTGGTGTTGCACCTTTTACATGTATTGTTACTAGTCCATGGGATAGTTTTGTCTTCTTTATTTCATCTTCTATGGTTTTTCTTAGTGGGAAATAATTCATTGGTCCATGGGTTTTAATCTTCTTTATTACCATGAATGCCTTCAATACCTATGATCACCTTCTTTGCCCCCTTCTTTCTGCTTAAGTCGACTAGTACTATGTGTTTGAATACACCTAGGTCTAGTGAATGGTTGGTGATTGGGACTACAATGCTTTTACCGATAAGTGCTTCGACTAGGCTACCTGGTCCTTTAAGCTTATTTATTAGCTCTTCTAGATCGCTTAGTAGGTTTGGTTCATACTCTATAAGAGTAACAACCACGTTTTCCTCTGGAGTATATACCGTGGCTAAGCCTTTATTGAACCCGCTATTAGTCACCAGTTCCTCAATCCTACCTGTTAGATCAATAGCTGTCCACCCACTACTCTCAACCATAAAACTATAGGTTTTGAAGCCTATAGCCAATACTGTAGACACCTCCAGCTAAAAGATCGAGTAAACCTAGACTCTATTCTAGTGCATGTAGTTAAAGGATAGACTGTGGACTGGATAATAATGTTTAATCTATAACTTCTTTAATGCAGCTAGCCAGCTTCCTGCCCCTGTCTGTAAGCCTTACAATAGTTTTTGGTGGAAGCCCTTTCACCCTTTCTCTAGCAACTAGTCCAAGAGACTCTAGGGTATTAACCAGTGTATATACTTGAGGCCTATTCTTCCCCAATGCTGTCGCTAGTTCACTCAAATTCACACCCTCTCCCTCACCAATAACCAGCAACGCCCTAAACAACAACCTCACATGCTCCTCAAGAGTAATAGGCACTCTCTATACACCCCCATACACACCATTATAGAAACAACTATAAAAAAGCTTATATATCTATAAAAACAAAAATAAATAAATAGAAAAATACGAAAAAGTGAGAAAATGATAAAAATACAAACAAGCCCCCTACTAAAAACAAGACCCCCTTATAAAATGGATGAAATTAAGACAGTGGTAGGAAAATTCTTCTCTTCGCCTTTAACGTATTTGTATCAAAGAATATCTAGTTGGGATCGTGAAGAACTTTATGCTTGGACTCTAGGATTCAACTTGGGAGATGCATCTATAGATAGAAAGTATCTTCATAAAAAGAGAATTGAACTGGAATCAAGCCATATTGCCACGATCCTATGCTTTATTGCTGGTTTATTAAAGTTTATTAACGCCCCTATTCTTCTTAAATTCTATCTCAGAGATAATAGTTTTGCAAGACATAAGATGAGGGCTACAGTGAAAGTATCCTATCATGAATTAGTAAAGCTTTCATATAAGCATTCCAATGAAATAGAAAACATAATTGCAGACACTAACCTATTAAAACCATTCCTCGCAGGCTTTATGGATAGTGATGGATCTATACAACCATATGTAAAGTCTAGAGGTAAAAGAATTAAGAGATATTATTTTGAGCCAGAGGTATGTCTTTTAGAACAGGATATCGATTTATTAAAAATGCTAAGTACTTATTTAAGCAAGTATTATGGTATTAGAGGGAGTGTAGTTCATGGC
>JAGGXK010000052.1 GCA_021163115.1 Desulfurococcales archaeon
ATTATATTGTTTTTATATTTTGATGCAACTACTGTGAGAGCTACTTTAGAGATCTTCTTATGAAAGATTTTCCTATCAAAAGCTTTTGATCTAGAGAAGGAGTTTTGAGATAGTTTATTCCAGATAATATTATTATTCTCGAGTTTAAGAAGAGCCTCTACAGCCTCCTCAATAGATGTGTATGGTATGGCATACTCTAAGTTTTTGTTTGCTATATCGATCCATGCACCTGATTCTCTAGGAATAATTGTTGGTGTACCAGCAGCCATAGCTTCAACTATACTTATTCCAAAATGTTCACGAGGCATTAAGTGCAGGTATGCATATGCTGTAGAGTATAGTTTTATAAGCTTCTCTCTAGATGGATTTACTACAATCTCTATCTTATCATCAACACCTAGTTTAGTAGCTAATTCTACGGTATTATCAATAACTTTCTTCCCATACTTACCTATAGCTCCTGCAAGCATTATCGATAGCTTGGAACCCCTTCTTACAAGATTCTTCATAATTAATGGCGCTTTTTCTATACCTTTCTCAGGAGAAAATCTTGATACAACAAGAATATACTTCTCCCTATAATCGATAGGAATAGGTGTTTTAGGAAACCGTGATGTATTTACAGGAGGATGCACTACAATAGGCTCCCTTCCAGTATATCGTTTAACAAAACGTGCTGTAAATGAGGAATTCGTTAATATCTCTATATATTGTCTAAACCCTATCCTGTATAACATCCTGTTTATAAAACTATATAATGTACCGGCTAGTTTTTCAGGACCTTTTAAACCTGTATAATATGTATCTACTTTTTCGAAAGCAGGGAAGTGAAGATATATTACATCGGCTGGCCCACTTAATACATCTCCACTAGCATTAAATATGAGATCTTTTTCATCCGGATCTCCAAGCCCTATACCAACAACATCATCTAGTGGAATACCGTAAAAACTGGCCATTGATGGTAGTACGCTATATATGTTTTTACGATTTACAAGAGTATCAAAATATACCTTGATCCCGAGCTTCTTTAATGCAATAGCTATTTCAAGAGCAACAAGTTCTGAACCACCTATACCCAAGTATTTGGAGGCCGCCATGTGATGCCTAACTACTGCAACCAACATAGTATCTTTCCCCTATACTCTACAATACTGATCTATTCTAGCGTCGCCACTACTGTCTGGCAATACAATTGCTTGTATACCGAGTTCCTTCTTAATACTTCTGGCCAAATCATATGCTGCGCCCTCTCTAGAATTATCTACCACTACAAACCCTGGCTCCGCTTTTTCCACGTATCTCATCAGTTCCTCATAGTCTGCATGATCGCTTAGTGCTACTAACCAAGTCCCTGGATCAACCCTCTTAACTGGATCATTAAATTCCCAGCCCGACAATATAATGTTTACGCTCCTTCTTATATCCCGGTATCTAGCTCTAGTCATATGGTAGAACATTATATAACCTGCATTGTTTCTACGTATTTCTCTGGCCTCTCTTGAGTTAATGTTATAGTAATTACCTATATTGTGGCCATATCTTTCAGCTATCTTAGTTATTCTATAGATCTTTGGTGGCATGATAAATGGCTCTTTAATCCCTCCATCTCTAAGAATTTTCATAACTTCTTGGAGCTTACCATAATACCCGTATATAACCACTGGCTTAGAGCTGGAGAGCCCATCAATTACTGTTTCAATAAGTATACTGTCTATCTCATGTTTAAACGGTCTTCTATACTCAGGCCTGCCATAAGTTGCTTCAATAACTAATACATCGAGGTTCTTCATAACTGGTGTGTTATTCAGTAGCCTGAAATCCCCTGTAAAACCCAGTCTAAAGCCATGGGTTTCAACATGGACCTGGGCTGAACCAATTATATGGTTAGCTGGTAACAGCTTTAGAATCTCCTTATTTACTTCTATCTCCTGGTTATAGTTTAATGGAATAGCCTTCTGTCTAAGCATGTATTTATGGGTTGAAGACATATTTATGATCTCAAAGAGCAATTCTATAGTAATAGGGTGAGCAATAATCATTGATGAGTATTGGATACTCTCTGTTAAACCCCTTAAATGATCGCTGTGGGCGTGGGTTATAACACGTGCTAGTCTATTATAATACCCGTCTATAGCGAACGAGTCCCCAAGAAGTATAGCCCCAGTTGATTTAATATCTACTAAACCACTAGATAATAACCTGTTCAACGCCGCCAATAAGTACACCCATAAGTCTCTAGGTCTTTAAGGATACTTGCTACTGCTGTATTTAACTATCAGGCAATAGAAATAAAGATTAGGTTATCCTGATCCTTATACATAAGAAAACTTGGATTAAACCTATAATAGATCCTTAGAAACAGGCTTCCATCTATGTTCACTTGAATCAAAGTATATAAGGCCGCTCTCTTTTAGTTTAATAAACAACCTATACTCGGCCTTGTTCATCAGTATCCTTATCTGGTCTTCATTATTTGTTGTTATCTCCCGGAACAACTTCTCCTTGAATTTCTCCCAGAAACCGGGATCAACGGCGATTCTCTCCCCTGCAGCTTCAATGATCTTTGCACCACCTCTAGCAAGATATGCAAAAAATACATCCCTGTCTCTGAGTCTTTTTAACTCGCTTTCAAACAATACACCCTGCTCCCTAAGCCTCTCAAGACCAGTCTTCCTTTTACCTTCGCCCCTACCTGGGTGCGGGGGATAATGTGTAGGAGGCTGCGAGATCTTCTGCTCAAGTGAACGTATTTTATCCTCTATATAATCTATTCTCTCAACTACTTCAGCAATTCTTGTTGCAAGTTTTGTAACTTGTTCAGATACAGCATTTACTTTATCATCGATCAACCTATTGATTCTAGAGAGATCAGGAAGTTTTTTACCAGAGATCTTCTGCTCAAGCTCCATGATCTTCTGCTCAACCTTTTCTATCCTTGATGATGTCCTATCGAGACCAAGTTCTTTAAATATTATTGCTCTAACATAGTCCGATAATAGAGTATAACCTTCAGCTCTACCCCGCTCCCTTAGTGAAATATAGACTTCCTCCGGAACCTTTACTACAATAAACCTATCCTTTTTCTCAACCAATAAAAACACCCCAGCCAAATAATCTATATTGTTAGAGTCACATATATAATCAACCTATTCTAAAGCATCTAGTTGGATGATGATGGCTGTACTCCCGGATTGATGAAGACCCCTTTAAGTACTGACATAGTGGAGGGAAGGTTGCTTGGAATTATTGTATTCTGACGCACATTGTCACTCAAACCCTATAGAAGGACTGGGGGCAGGGTATATAGCAAGAAAATTTCGTTCAATGGGAGGATGGTTTATAGCTCTTATAGGACTGCCTCCCCACCACTATGGTATAAACGGGGATAGTATTGAGGATTACCTAAAGGCATATGAGATCACTATTAGTGAAGCCAGGAAAATTAGAGAAGAAGGGCTAAAGACAAAGGTTCTCGTAGGATTTCATCCTGCAGAGGTAGATCATTATGTTAAGAAAGGTAGAAACTTAGAAGAGATAATAGAGTTTGCTGAAAAACTATTTAAGGAGATCACTAGGCTCCATCAAAAAGGATTGATAGATGGCATAGGTGAGGTTGGGCGGCAACACTATAGTACATCACCGCCTAGGCTGGTAGCTAGCGAGCTAATAATGGCTAAGGCTTTAGAGATAGCTAGGGACTATGATATGATTGTTCACTTACACCTAGAGCAAGGAGGATTTGCAACAGTTGAATCAATTAATTTATTCACTAAAGTACTTGGTGTTCCAAAGAATCTTGTTTTCCTACATCATGTAGGCTATAATGAGGCTTTCTGGGGGGAAAGGCAGGGGTTCTGGTACACTGTTCCAGCTAAGGAAAAGACTTTAGTAAAGACTCTCGGGTTAAAACCGTTATCTATGCTTACTGAATCAGATTTTATAGATGATCCAAGAAGACCTGGAGTGTCATCATATCCATGGAACATCCCTGTTATTATTAACAAGCTATTATCTCAAGGAATTATTGATGAAGACCTAGTTTATAGGATAGAAGTTGATAATATTGTTAAAGCATATAATGTAAATCCTCCATAAAACTACTTTTCAATAGATCTAGAGCTATAGATAAGCCCTTTATCAACTAGATAATCATCCCTTCTCTCTAAAATATGCACGTACAAACTTCTTCCACCTTTACAGAACTGTTTATAGAGTTCCCATGCATACATTATTGCTTCTCTATCGCTGTCTAGCTCGATAACTATATCAAAACACTTAGTTATCTTTATACGGTAGAGCATTACTATAGAACACCCAAGGTATTTAGTTTAAGTAGAGGAGTAAAAAGAGTTGATGGATAAAGTCTGTGAGATATGTGGCTTAGAGCCCACCAGGTACCAGTGTAGGCTTTGCGGAAGACATGTTTGTAAAAAAGACTATGATATCGATACAGGTCTGTGTAGTATATGTGTTATGACTAGGTGTGAGATATGTAGAAAATATCCTGCAATAGGTTACTGTATTATATGTGGCAGAATAGGGTGTGAAGACTGTCTGATACAAATTAACCCAGTTTCATATATATGTAGGGATTGTAGGAGGAGATATAGCTTTGAAGTTG
>JAGGXK010000036.1 GCA_021163115.1 Desulfurococcales archaeon
AGAGAATAGAAGGTCTGGATGAGGGAGAGGAGGTGGAGATTATTATAAAACATAGAGTCTTTACCGAGGAGGATTATGAAGAGATAAAAAGGATTCTAGAAAAGACCCCTAAAGGTAAGATAGACTTGCTGGACATCGTAGAGGAGCTCTACTATGAGGAAGCTCTTCATTGACGCTAACATTCTTATACGGATAATCGTAGGTAAAGAGTATGATTTTCTCAAGTACCTAGTCGGAACAGAACCATACACGTCGACTACAGTTCTTGAAGAGGTGGCTTACAAGATAATAGCCTTATCAGTAATAGAGGCTAAGAGAGAAACATTAGGTGCATATAAGGTCAAGAAGCTATTCGAGAAAGGGGTAGCTGAAGACCTTATTAAAAGTCGTTTAACAGCCCTGAATAAATTAGTAGAAAAACTAAACATAATTTCACCTATCCTAGAAGATTTTGAAACAAGTAAAGATATTATCGCTCAGTACAAGCTCCTCCCTAATGATGCACTAATAGTAGCGATAATGCAGAGAAAGAATATAAGTCTGCTATTAACACTAGACAGCGACTTCAAACGAACACCATGGATCAAGGTAATTCCGTGAACATAGAATAAGTTTGTAGCGGGCCCGCCGGGATTTGAACCCGGGATCTCCGGCTCCGAAGGCCGGCACCCTATCCAAGCCGATTTGCTAGGTTTAGGTATGTTACTTGGTTTTGTTGGGTGCAAGGAATTTCTTATTGATGTGTATTGTTTATTACAGTATTATGGTTTTCTTGTATATGATGGTTTGTACTTATTAAATTGGGTGTTTCTGGTTTAGGCTGTTTGATATTTGTCTAGGCGATGGTTTTTTGGGAGTGGAAACTTATGTAAGGATGTGTTAAGGTTTGGAGCTATCGTAGCTTATGCAAGGTGGGTTGTACTATTGATTTTTCTGGTGTCTGGCTGGTTTAGGGTCTATATGGTTATTAACTATGGCTAGGTTCTTGGTGCTATCAATAGTTTTTCTGTATTAATTAGCTTGGTTGAAACTACTAGGAGGATGGTGCTTAGTACTATTAGTACTCCTATGTGGGTTATTGATTCGATGGGGTAGCCCATTACATAGTATTGTATTGCTAAGACGCTGTGGGTGTAGGGTATTAGGTAGAATAAGGTCTTTATATCTACGGGTAGTCTTGTATAGTCTACTATGAATCCTGTAAAGAATATCAGGGTTCCTATTATAGCTATGATGCTTGCTATATTTGATGCGCTTCTTATCCCACGTGTTCTAGTGATGAATGGTAGTGCTATAGATATTGTTACCAGTATGGTGAAGAAGGCTACTATTGAGTGGAGCAGTAGTAGGTTGTAGTCAAGGATTATGCCTAGTTGTCCACCTAGAGCAGATACTGTTAACACCATGTATGCTAGGAAGCCGAGTGCATCAGCTATAGCTGTTAATAAGCCGAGCATGGTGGCTGCAACAAGTTTTGCATATATTATTCTTGATACTGGGAGGGGGAGGGAGATAAGCATTTCTATAGTCTTCCTTTCTCTCTCACCAATAATTCCATCTATCATAAATGATGCAGCAGGAGTTATAACAGCACTTAATGCTAGTACAAGAATCCTTGCCAAGGTACTCTTAAGCTCGGCCTCAACACCAACCTGCTGGCCCTGGATGTTTACAAGGATAGTTCTTGTACCCACGGGATTTAATATGGCTTCAGCAGTAACATTAACTCCTGCAAGTCTGGCTAGTGCATTGATCTTCATAATTGATATTCTTTGGCCAAATGAGTCAACTATAGCATATACAAGCCCCTCTGCTCTAGAGCTGGCTTGAACAGCAGCTCTCTTATATACCGTGACTCGTGCCTTAGATAGAGTACTTGAGGCATTTTCTGTAAAACCTCTTGGGATCAATACAACAAGATCTACACTGGGATCCTCGAGTACATCGGTACTATTAGCTATAAATACATTGTAGCCGGAATCATGGAGCACTTTTACGAGAAGGTCTACAAGGTCCCTTGATGAAACAGTTATATTCAATATAGAGTTAGTGTATGTGCTTTGATCCTGGTCAACTACGGCAATCGTTACCTCTTGTTGTACAAGAAGTGCTAGACTTAAGAGACCTAGCATAGGGAATATTATTAATGGTAGTAGTATACTTGTAGCAATAGTCTTTTTATCCCTTGAGAGATCAACAAGTTCTTTCCAGAGGAGTATCTTAAAGCTTCTACCAACCAATTTGTTACCGCCCTGCAACAGCTTTTACAAATGCTTCTTCAAGATTCTCTGCACTATACTTCTCAACAAGTTCGCGTGGACTACCCTCTGCAACAACTACTCCCTTGTTTATAAACGCTACCCGGTCACACAGGTATTCTACCTCAAGCATATTATGGCTTGAGATAACCATTGCTGAACCAGTACTTGTTACATACTCTCTGATCATCTTCCTAACTCTAACACTAGCATATACATCAAGACCGCTAGTGGGTTCATCAAGTATTGCAAGATCGGGTTTAGAGAGCAACGCTAATGCTATAAGCAGTCTCCTCTTCATTCCCTTACTATACTCACTTGTACGATCAAATAATCTCTTCCCAAGACCAGAGATCTTCTTACCAAACTCTATAGCTTTCTCGGGGTTATCTGGCGACCTAAGCCTTGCATAGAATAACAGATGTTCAAAACCAGTAAGCCTTGGATAGACTTCTGCATCCTCCGGAAGATACCCTATATGCTTTCTAGCACTTATTGGATCCTTTATTGCGTCAACTCCCTTAACCCATACAGCTCCTTTATCAGGCTTGATTAATGTAGCTATGATCCTTAGTGTAGTTGTTTTACCAGCACCATTAGGCCCTATAAGCCCAAAGATCTCTCCTTTCCTAACTCTAAAACCCACTCCCTTAACAGCCACTTTGTCTCCATAGCTCTTCCAGAGATTATCTACAATAAGTATATACTCTGTAGTCAAACCGCTTTCACTAGAAAGGTTTTTCTATAATACCAAGTTTTAAACTAATCTATGGATATATTAGGAATTGTTGGTACCAGGATATTACTTGGATCTATTGAACTAGCCTTTGATCAGACCTGGGTTCACTATATATCTAGTCCGTATCAAATACTATAAATAGGCGGGGAGGCTGTAGTATCTTGGTTTACATTGATAATGCTGATATGATCAAGGCTAGGGTTAAGGAGTTTTTAGAAAAGTATGGAGATAAGGGATTCATCGTCTTACAGACAGCGCTGGAGATAGCACTTGATGGTAGCAGGGATAGGGGGCTAGGTGATTTTAGTTATAGAGATCTAGTGTTAAGGCTTAGAGTAAAAGGTATTGAATATAATCCTTCAAACCTTCTCCGAATCCTTGAGAGAGAATACGGTATCATAGAGAAGGCTTATTCATCAAGTAATCAGAAATGGTATGTATTCATAGACCTTGATACTGTAAGGGATTCTCTAAATGAATATATGGGTAAAGGCTTATCTAGTGAAGAGGAGCCTAGGATAAAACTTCTTAGAATAAAGTATAGAACCTTGGAGCCATCAAGGCTTCTTAAAACATTAGAACCCCTTGTTAGTAAAACAACTCTATCTAGATCCGATAAGAGATTGTTTAAGGAAATAGTATATAGTGACCTAGATATGGTTGTAGAACTTCTTGAAAAAATGATGGATTATGAAGAATACTTCAAATCAGAGATTAACACATTAAACAAAATACTGGAATATTCATCAATTATAGCTAACAAGCTTGAGGTATCCAGTAGAAAGCCCTTATTGAGTATAGAGAGGTTTGTAAAGACAACATAATATAATTGCTCTAAAACAAAAACTATCTCACCCTTATTGTTAGTGATGAATAGTTATCTATTATTACCCAGTTATAGATACCATAATTACAGGGGTATAGTATTATGGTACCCATAGAAATTGCTGTAAAATATTTTATACCGTATTTAAAGGGTGTTTTAATCCATAGATTAGCTGAAAAAGGATATACCCAATTTAAAGTTGCCAAGTTAATGGGCCTAACCCAGTCTATGGTTAACAAATACTTGCAAAAAGACATTAGTTATTACTATAAACGCCTCGATGAAAACGGTATTAGTAGAAAGGAGATCGATGCCATTATTGGCTTGCTTCTCCCATTTCTTGAGAGAGGAGATATTGAGAGATACATTGTATTGGCTAGTGAGGTTGTTAACAGAATTCTTGCCGAAGGAAAACTTTGCAGAATACATAGAAAATACGTGCCAACACTGCCCCCTAGATGTAGTATATGCTACAGGATCTATAGCGGATGGACCACAGATCTATATGTAGAAGAGTTTGTTGAAAAAACAGGTAAGCTCCTTGATCACCCTAAGGCCTATAAGCTCATCCCTGAAGTGGGCATGAATATAGTATATGCACCACCAGATACAGTGTCTGAGAAGGATATAATAGGATATCCGGGCAGAATTGTCAAAGTTGGTTATAGAGTAGTAGCTGTAGGTAAGCCTATTAGAGGGGGTAGTAAGCATCTTGCATCACTTCTCTATAGGGTAAGGATGTATAGGCCAAGTGCTTCAGTAGCTGCAGCTATAAGATATGATAAACAGTTTATTAATAAGCTTAAAGAAATGGGGTTTCCAATAACATATACGGGGCCCCATGATAACCCAAACAAGTTATTCGATGATCTTGAGAAAGCTATTGATAGGGAAAGAGGTTATGTAAAAGTTATTGCTGATAGAGGGGGCTATGGGCTTGAATCAATAATATATATCATACTTGATTCACTAGATCAACTAATAGATGTGCTTCATAAGTTACTGGAATAGAATTAGAATGGTGGCTTCAATGGTTTATTCTCCTCTATGTATTGTTGGAGGAGGAGCTATTGGCGGCTTAATAAGCATGTTTCTATACAGGGGTGGTGTAACCGATATAACTGTGTATTATCGTTCATGGAGTAGTATTGAAGCTGTTGAAAGAGAGGGAGGTATACTTGTAAAGACTTCTGGCAGGGAGTACCTTATTCCTGTTAAGCCACGCCACTACACTTTACCTGGAGATAAATGTGATATTATCTTAAATTGTGTTAAAGCTGTTGATGTAAAAGATACAATAGATCTTATAAGGAATATATCCCATGATCATACACTTATTGTTAGTCTACAGAACGGTTTCGGAAGCTTAGAGCTTTTAGAGGAAAAACTCGGATACCATAGGGTTGCTTGCGGTGTTGTAAACTGTGGAGCTTTACGTGTTGCACCATCAGTTGTTGAGGAACGAGGTATTGGTGAGATAATCTTTGGTCAGAGAAAATATGTTCACCCACTCCTACTAGAGCTTGCGGAGATTATTCGTAGAGGAGGATGTCCTTCAAGAGTTACAGTATATCTAAGTAAATATAGATGGCTTAAGTTATCAATAAATGCTGTAATAAATCCATTAACAGCAATTACTAGGTCAAGAAATAGTATAGTGTTAACGCCATGGGGTAGGGAGATAGCATATAATATACTTGAAGAACTAGTAAAAGCTGCAGAACTAGATGGAGTAAAACTAGAACTAGATAGACTGTACAGGTATGTATTAAGAATAGCTAAGATAACAAGCAACAACTACTCAAGCATGCTCCAAGACATTTTGCGTGGAAAACTAACTGAAATAGACTACATAAACGGAGTTATAGTAGAAAAGCTAGAAAAACATGGATTAGAAGCAAGAATAAATAAACTAATAACAAATCTAATACATCTGATAGAACACTCGACAAGCACTAATTTAGCGAAAACATAGCTTTTATAGAGATGCATGAACTTTCTGGATTACATATATTCTCTAATGAACTAGTATTCCATTAATTTTCCTATATTATTAATAATTAAGGTTTTAAACTATCTATTCTAAATATGGTTTCTAGGTAAGGTTTCTCGATGGTGTATATCAGTGGTTGAAAAGATTAGTGTTAAGGACATTCTTGGTATGAAGGGTAGAGAGAAGATCGTTATGGTTACGGCTTATGATTATGCATTTGCAAAACTTGTTGATGTAGCTGGTGCTGATATGATTCTTGTTGGTGATAGTCTTGGAATGGTTATGCATGGCCTTCCATCAACGATCCCTGTCTCGATGGATGATATGATCCATCATGTTCGTGCAGTGGCTAATGCTAAGCCTAGGGCATTGATTGTTGGTGATATGCCTTTTTTAAGCTATGAAGTTAGTAGGGAGGAGGCTGTTAGGAATGCTGGTTTGTTGTTGAAGGCTGGAGCTGAAGCCGTTAAGCTTGAAGGGGGTGTTGAGATCGCTGATAGGGTTGAAGCACTTGTTGATGCAGGCATACCTGTTATGGGCCATATCGGTCTTACTCCTCAGCGTTTTCTAAGACTGGGTGGTTATAGGAAGAGGGGTAGAGTTGTTGAGGAGGCTGAACAAATTATTGAGGATGCACTAGCTATTGAGGATGCTGGGGCATTTGCTATAGTTATAGAGTATACAGCTAACGAGGTTGCAGAGATAATAACTAGGAAACTTAAAATACCAACAATATGTATTGGAAGCGGTCCAAGCTGTGATGGTCAGGTTCTAGTACTCCATGACCTCCTAGGGCTTTCGAAGGAGATACCCCCATTTGCAAAGAAGTATGTTGATCTATCAAAGATTGTAGTAGATGCTGTATCTAGGTATGCAAGCGAGGTTAGGGAAGGAATTTTCCCTAGTAAGGAACATTATTTCTCCATGAAGAAGGATGAGCTTAAGAAGCTTCTTGATAAGATAAAATAAGATAAAATAGTTCATTCTACTTCTTTGAAACAAATTTGTTTCCACGAATATAGAATCGCAGGGGCCTATCTAGATCCTTTGAAACACCTATTCTATAAGAAACAGCTATGTCTTTAACATCTACGTCTATTCCCTTCTCAATTCTTAATAGTGATTCTGATTTAAAAACAGGTTTTCTGTGAAGAGACTTGTCTATCCGGAGAGCTCTTGTTAATCTCCCTGGACCGTTGGTTAGTTCATGTATATTATACCTTCCTCTATATCTCATCATATACTCTATCCCTCCAAGGGGCTCAATAGCTCTTATTAATACAGCTCCATAACACTCCGGGGGATGAGCAACAATGTTTAGTAGCCATTGTCTATGAATACCATAGATCAAGGTATATCCTACAGCCCCCCTCATTGTTCTAGCCAGGTCTCCTCCCCTCCTAGCTCTTGATGCAGGATCTTCTGGTCCATAATATGCTTCTGTCTCTACAATATAGCCTGATAGTCTTATACCATCTATTATTCTGACAAGCAGTTTACCTAGAAGCTCTCTTGCAACGATAGCTGGATCTCTATTGTAAAAATGTTGGAGAATAATCTCTAGCATATAGGTTCCCTAACCAGCTATACAGGGTTCTTTATAACGTTATTGTTTACTTAGTTTCTCTACAAGTTCTTTGGCATAATCAAATCTTATCCTCCCTGTTTTTATCATTTCTTCTGCAACTCTATCTATTAGATCGCCTGTGGCTCCAGCCATTATTGCAAGGTTTCTTGCATGAAGCCTCATATGTCCCTTCTGAATACCCTCTGTTACCAGTGCTCTTAGTGCTGCTAGGTTTTGGGCTAAACCTACAGCAGCCATTATTTCCGCTAGTTCCTTGGCAGTCTTTACACCAAGGATCTTTAGTGCTATCCTAGCTATTGGATGAACACGGGTTGCTCCACCAACAATTCCTATCTGGAGGGGTAGCTCTAGATACCCAACTAGATCACTGTTTTCATCAACAACCCACCTGCTGAGAGGCTTGTATCTTCCATCCTTTGCTGCATATGCGTGAGCACCTGCTTCTATAGCCCTATGATCCTGGGCTGTAGCTAGTGCAACAGCTATGATTCCATTCATAATCCCCTTATTATGGGTTACAGCTCTAAATGGATCAGCTTCAGCTATAGCAGATGCTTCAGCTATAGCTTTTACAACTTCTTCTCCACCAACATCCTCCGGCTTAGCTCTAGCCCATGCTCTTACAATCCTGTATACTGCATGATTACTTATGATCCTTAGTCTAGCTTTTCCGCCCGTAAGTTTCTCCAAGATAGGGGCTATGGATTCAGCCATGGTGTTTACAGTATTTGCGCCCATAGCATCACGTACATCAACTAGTAGGTGGACAGCTAGGACAGGGCCTATACTAGTATCTAGAACACGGACAATTAGATCTCTTGCTCCACCACCAAGCTTTACAAGCACTGGATCCTGCTGGTTGGCATGTTCTAGAAGCTCCTCCTTATGCTCAAGGATAACAGCTGCCTTATAATGGGGGGCTGTAACATTAACTAAGTGGATCTGCCCAATCATTATAGGTGGATCGGCTAAAGCTTTTATACCATCACCTCTCCTAAGCATCTTCGCAGCGTGGCTAGCAGCTGCTACAACACTAGATTCCTCAATAACCATTGGTACAAGATAGTCCCTTCCATTAACTCTAAAGTTTACTGCAACAGCAAATGGGTAAGCCATACCTCCTACAACATTCTCTATCATAGCATCAGCTATCCTTGGCTCTAGATTACCAAATTTATACAGTAGATCAGCCTCCTCCTTAGATAAACCAGCCCATTCGACAACAAACTTAAGTCTCTCCTCTAAGCTTTTCTTATAGAAACCAGGTATACGTGAAGACTTCTCCATAGTCCATCAACTCTTCAAAACTTTGTGGTTACCCATGCATTGTCTTTTAGAGACCGTGGGTGTTTTGGGGGCTTTGCATGGGCTTCCCCTTGAGCCACCTCATTTCAATCGGTGGTTCATCAGGGGCTACATCCCCGCACACCACAGGGTATGGGTTACAGGATCGACGGCCGTCATCGAGCTAAAGGCTCTGATGGCACTCAAGCAAGTATTATGTAAGGCCTGATAATAAACCTTTTAGTCTCCATAATCATCAAATAATTAAAGTGCTTAAACAAACAAATTAGTCTAAGACAATATATAGACAGAATATACTGTTGACTAAAATGTAGTCCAAAAATAAGTTCCTGGCTATAGTATATGGATAGGGCTATGGTATTTCTAAAACTATCTTGTTTTCACTAATACTTTTTAGTCTCTCAAGTATAATCTTAACCATGTCCCGTAACACGAGATCGTTGTTGTAATTGTTAACAAGGTCTTCTAGGAATCTTCGTGGCATATTCTTTAATCTCCTAGCCTCTTCTATGAGGAGAGGCATGGCTCTTACGATATTGTCTACGATAGTTATGTTTGCTGCCCTAGCTGTTCTTGAGAACGGGTTTAAGTCGATAGCTATAATCTTCTTCCCCATCTTCCTTAAAGCCTCTGTCCTATCACCATCTTCTAAGGGAACAAATACTACGTCAGCTATAAGTATTCCCCGGGGACTAACCCTTCTACGTTCACTAAATAGTTCTGGTATTGTTGCTGAGGCATCCTCTCCAACACCAAGCACTTCTTCTGCACCATATTTCTTCAACTCCTCTGCAATAGCCTCCTCCCTTTCACGTGTTCTGTAGAAGAGGTTTACTTCAATCTTTGCACCAGTTACCCTTGATAACCCAACAATATATTCTGGGACAAGAGCTGCTGTATTCCCATTTACTGATAACACGGGGTGTTTGGCTAGAAGTAGTAGAGCAGCTGCTGCTTCTATAGCCTTTTTTGCAGGAGGATGGGTTTTCTCCCCAAGTATGTAGTCAAATGCTTCTCCTCTTCCATGAGCTATAAGCCCTGGTAGTGCAACCAGTCCTTTTCTATAACCTTCAATAAGCTTCTCTCTAACCAATAGGCTTTCTCTACGTGGATGGCTAGGCGGTATCTTCAATTCTTACACCACTATAGTCTATCCTACCAGATAATACATTATATCCCTTGTCTCTAAGATAGTCCTCTATATCTCCTAGTCTATCTTGTTCAACAAATATTGTTAGGACGCGCTTCTTAACATAGTAGCCAATAAGGTATCTATGTATAGGTGCCAATAGGTTGTCTGCATGCCTGTAGTCAAAGAATTGTCTAGAAAACCTATTGCTAAGCTCTATAAAAGACTCCAGGCTAGGGTTTCGGAGGAGTTCTCTAATACATTCAATAGCTATTCTTGCATGCCTACTACTATACTTTTGAAGCATAAGGCTTGTATCCATTCTCCCCAAGGGAACTGTTACAACCCTGATCATGGGATCGACAGGTATCTTTACAACACATCCTATGCCGGGAGGACCAGGTTTTACTCTAACCTCAAGACCTCCATAATATTCTGCTATAACATCTCCTAATCCTGTGCCAGCTCTAACTTCTGCTATATGTGCTCTAGTAGCTGCATCCTCTAATGTGATCCTCTCCTTGTTAATAATAGTTGATGCAAGGGATAGACCTAATGCTATTGCAGCACTTAGACCATAGCCTGCTCCAAGTGGTGCACTAGTATATGCATCTACTTCTACCCCATGTCTTAGTAGAGGATACAGGTTCTCCAGAGTCTTTATGGTTAGTACTTTATTGTTTAACCTAAACACTTTCTCCTTAGACTTCCTAGCAATCAGGACTAGGTATTGGGTAATATTGACTCCTGCACCAATGCTTCCAGTATATAGATCGTTTGATGTGTACACCGGTTTCCAGAAACCAGTTATGTGCAGAGGAACCTTGATCTTAATGGGCAACCGTCTCTGCCACCCAATCAATAATTTTCCTAGCAACTACTGCTTTATGTTGTAGTCCCAAGCATTCATACTTATCCCTCCATATAAGACAGGTATTTGAATACATTTTCTCAAAACCTCCTCTACCGAAGCCAACTGTATTAGCTACTATAAGATCGGCGTTGTAATCAATGAGCTTCTCTTTAGCACGTCTAACAAGCTTCTCTTGATCCTCTGTTGTCTCAGCAGCAAAACCTATTAACAATCTTGGCCTCCTTCTTATAGATTTTATAACCTTGGGTGTCGGTACAAGTGTTATAGATAGTTCTCCTCTGCGGCTAGGGATTTTTTCTCTACTAGCTTCTCTAGGCATATAGTCTGCTGGTGCTCCAGCGAATACTGCTATATCATATTCTTTCTCCTCAGTAAGCTTCTCTACAGCTCTAGCCATATCAGTTGTTGTTTCTACAGGAATGTTTCTAGTAAGGTATGGAGGTTCGATCTTTAAAGGACCATGTACTAGATCAACTTCTGCTCCACGAGCACATAGTTCTAGAGCTAGTAAAACACCCATTAAACCACTGCTTGGATTACTAATTATCCTAACAGGATCAATGTATTCACGTGTAGGCCCAGCTGTTACAAGCGCCTTTAAGCCTCTAAGATCTCTTCCTCTATGAATTGTTGCATCAATAATATGTGCTAGATCCCTTATTGGAGGAAACTTTGCCTTTCCCTCAGAAATAAAAGGTTTGACAACATAGATCCCTATTTCCTCGAGCCTGTCTGAGACTCTAGTGTATTGGGGGCTATTGTATATATTAATATTCATTGCAGGAGCTACAATAACTGGTTTACCAGAGCCTAACATTGTTATAGCTGTTAGAGTTACAGCATTATCTCCTATACCATAAGCTATCTTTGATAGAGTGGTTAGAGTTGCAGGAGCTATAACCATGGCGTCTGTATGGAGGGAGAAGTCTACATGCTCAACCCTACCAGTAATCTCATATACTACTTCACTGCTTGTAGCCCACTGGAAAAGCTCTGGACTAACTAATTCAGTTGCTTTAGGTGTCATAACAACATTGATCTTAGCTCCTCTTCTAATAAGTTCTCTAGCAAGATCTATTGCTCTATATATTGCTGAACTCCCAGTTACACCAAATACTATTCTCTTACCAGATAATGGTGTATAAACATATCTAGGAGGAAGCTCCAATAACATCACCCTAAGTATAAATTCTAGAACTATATCTATATCTAGTTCATGGAACTATTAATACCTGGTTCTTAGATAATGAACTCTATCTTTATTTTCTTACCTATTCATAGAGATTGTCAGGTATAGTTGCTTTTACTTGGTGGTAGGAATGAGTAATAGTGTTATCCCCAGTCTTGAGGATATTTTTGAGACCGCTGGCAAGCTTTTGAAGATAAAGGCTTCCGGATATAAGATAAGGAATGCTGTAAAAAACGATATATCAAGAATAGTCTATATTAATAGAGCAACTCTTCCAGAGAATTACCCAGTGTTCTTCTTTGAGGATCTTCTTGAGAGGTATGGTAAAGTATTCTATGTAGCAGAGTCACCTAGTGGCGAGGTTGTAGGCTATGTAATGTGTAGGGTTGAGTGGAAGCCCGGCTTCTTTAAAAAATTTATTGCAAAAAGCCTCCATATAGTAAGTCTTGCAGTTCTCCCAGAGCATAGGAGGAGAGGGCTAGGATACATATTAATGTCTTATGCAATGAAATCTGGTTACGAGGAATATGGCTGTAGAGAAACGTATTTAGAAGTTAGGGTTAGCAATAAACCTGCTATAAAGCTTTATGAAAAACTAGGTTACAGGGTTGCTAAGATAGCGCATCATTATTATTTGGATGGGGAGGATGCATATATTATGGCTAGGCCTCTTCCATAAAATGCTAAATCCTTATTACTTATATCTAGATACTATATCATGGTGTAGCTATTTTCTAAGGTGGGGTTTGGTTTGAAGCCTAAGGCCAATGTAATAATCTATAAGGTTAGGAATGGTTTAAGAGAGGGCCTTGTCACAAGGTTTTATACATGGCATGGTGAGAAGCCTCCGGAGGATCTAGAGTCTGTAAAGCCTATTAGAGAAGAGATCCATCCATGGATAAACTATGTATGGTGGGATAACCCTGCACCAGGTGTTCCAAGCGAGTTCTTTGCAATTATGTGGAAGGGATTCCTCTACATACCAAGGACTGGCGAGTACAGGTTCTACCTAACAAGCGATGATGGTAGTAGGTTATGGATTGATGGTCAACTAGTAATTGATGCATGGAAGGATCAGCCTCCTACAACCTATGTTAGTGAACCATTAATGTTTGAGGCAGGTTATCATAGGATTAAATACTATTTCTACAACAGATACGCTTTTGCAGAAGCTGTTCTTGGGTGGATACCCCCATTTGGAGAACCAGGTGTTATACCTAGGGAGTACTTTAAATCCCATATAGAAGATAGTATAAAGTTCTCCGGGTTACCGGAGGGTTATGGTGTTAAAATAGTTTCTAGGGATCTCGAGAAGCTATGTATGGTTAAGGATAGATACTGTATAATACCTGTTAAGTGGGAGGAGCTACCGATCTATGCAAGAATAGTTGTTTTCGAGAAAGAACCAGACAATATCGTCCATAGATCGCCTACGGAGCTAGAGCTATGGGGCGGTGATGAGATTAAAATTATACTTGGATCATTAAAGATTTAGAGAAATGTTTTAGAAATAAAATCTTTAATTAACAAATTATCCTGTTTCTATACCTCATATACCTAAGCATTGCAGCTAAACTTGATACCGCTCTCTCCGGGCTCGGGTATGCTGGTATTTTATGTTCGTTAAGATACTGCATTGCCTCATATACGTCTCTTCCACCAACCATGCCTACTAGTAGAGGCTTTGATTGCTCTCCTCTCTCCCTAACAAGTTCTACAATAGCCTTTGCCAGATCTATTGGTTCAAGTATTGCTGTTCTGCAGTAGAGTACTATAATGTTATCTATATCTGGGTGATCAAAGGCGATGTTTAGTGCTTTTACATAGTTGTCTACAACAGCTTGTCCAGTTAGGTCAACGGGGTTTCTCGGACTTCCAAACCATGGCATTGTCTCTCTAAACTTCTGCTTTAACTCCTCACTAGGAGTAACCAGGGGTACACCATATTCTTCAGCAGCATCTGTTGCAAGCACTCCCACACCTCCACCATTAGTTATAATTATTGTTTTCTCACCCCGAGGTATTGGCTGGTCTGCAAAAGCTCTTGCCCAGTCAAACATTTCCTCAACAGTCCTGGCTCTAAGTATACCTGTTTGTTTAAAGGCAGCTGTATATACCTGGTCCATTCCTGCTAGCGCGCCTGTATGGCTTGCTGCAGCTACTGCACCACGTTTACCTCTACCAGCTTTGATTACTATAATGGGTTTCTTTACTGCAACCCTCTTCATTATCTCCATGAATCTCTGGCCAGTACCAGGCTTTAGTCCTTCAAGATATATTGTTATAACTCTAGTGTTTTCGTCATCAGCCAGGTATTCAGAGATCTCGGCTACATCTAGGTCAGCCATATTACCTATACTAACTAGTGCACTAAGCCCTATTTTCTCCATAACAGTCCATCCCATGAGTGCAATACCTAGTGCACCGCTCTGAGTTATAAACGCTATACTTCCTTCACTGAGCTCTTTGGGGCCGAAGGTAGCGTTTAGTTTTGCTGGAGCATAAGCTACGCCAAATATGTTAGGGCCTATAACCCTCATTCCATGTTCATGGGCTATCTCTACAAGCTTCTTCTCAGCCTCAACATTACCTACTTCAGCAAAGCCGCTTGTAATAACAACTAATACCTTTACACCTTTTTCACCACACTCCTTTGCAACATCCAGTACCTTGCTCGCAGGAATAGCTATAACAGCCATGTCTATGTCATCAGGTACAGCTTTGACGCTTGGATAGGCTTTAAGGCCAAGTATCTCTGTAGCCTTAGGGTTTATAGGATAGATCTTTCCCTTAAACCCGTATTCAACAATGTTTCTAAGAATAGTATAACCTATCTTGCCGGGTTTTCTTGATGCACCAACAACGGCTACACTCTTAGGCTTAAATAATGCATCCAAGTTGCCAGCCAATAGTCTCGCCTCCAGAGATTAGGGCTAACCACGCCTGATCCATATACCGTTTATCTACCTATCTACATACCTAGTTAAAAATATTATAGTAGAAAATTATTTACACCCCGTCAACAATGCTTATATACATGTAAGTAGGTTACGACTTAATGACATAGCTTTTTTACTAACTGTTTTAATGTGTGAGAGGCTGATGATTCAATCCATATATCAGCTATTTGTGTTACTGGAGATGGACTCGGATCAATAACTATGATCTCTCCTTTATTCCTCTTTACTATTAGTGGAAGCATGTTTGATGGAGCTATTTTTCCTGAGAAACCTATTACTAGTAATGCTTCAGCCATGCCTGTTTCTACTACAGCTCTTATCCATTGTCTATAACTAATTTTTTCACCATAGAACACTATAGCAGGTCTTAATATATGTTCTCCATCACTACATTGTGGGGGAATGTTTTCTGGAGGCTTATTCCAGTAAACTATTTCTTCTCCCTCCAAACACTTAGCTTTAAGTATTGAGCCATGTAGTTCTATAACATTGTTTAGCCCAAATTTTCTAAATAGTCCATCAATATTGGTTGTTATAATTGATTGTATAAACCCCTGTCTTATAAGTTGTTTAAGCTCCTTATATGGGGGGCAAAGTTTTATCTCCAAGATCTCTTTGATCAACCTTGTATAGTATTTCCATGCATCTCTTGGATTAGAGAGAAATCCCTGGAGTGTATGATATTTGCCGTAGAGGCTCCATAGTCTTGGAGAACTTGGGGAGGGGATCTCGATACCTGCTTCACTAGAGAAACCTGCTCCAACTAATGCAACAGTATATCCTGATTTCTCGAGAACTTCTATAACATCTTCTATACTATAACCTCTTAAGCTCAACTTTCACCCCAGCCTCTCTTCCTATATCGGCTATTGCATAGTATCCATGCATTAATGGCCCGGGGTTAATTATTATTGTGTTCCTATATTTGGATACACCACGGGATTCATGGATATGCCCATGAATATACATTATAGGATTATATTTTTCAATAAAATCCCTAAGCTCCGGTAAACCCGCATGATAACCACTATAGGTTACGTCATTAAAGCCTCTAGCAGGATAATGGCTGACCACTATAAGCTTATCACCTGTAATATTTTCTAGTTTCTTAGAAACTCTTTCAAGATTAGAGCCATATCCTATACCGCCAATTCCTGCAAAATAGTATCCATTATACTCTATCGCATCCCCATCAATACCTACTCCATAGTTCTTGAGAAGCCTATAGATATAGATATCATCCAGGTTACCTGTTACAGCAAAAACTCTAACCCCAGTAGATAGGAGCTCCTCCAAGGGGTCACTACACTCTATATCACCAGCAACCACAACCACACTGGCCCCAGCTCTAACAACCTCATAAGCAGCTCTAGCACTATACTGGTAACTACAATGGACATCACTAACAATAAATATCCGCAAAACCTAACCACCAGTATAGTAGTATTGTCTCACTAATTTCATTATATAAAAATTAAAAATTAATAAAGACATAAACATAGCTACCAACATAAGGGTGGAGAATAAAGGTGGAGAGCAAGGGACTTGAGGAGACCTTATTAAAGGTTTTAAGAAAATACCTTAGGGCACGTGGTGTAATGGTTCTAAGTCTCGCAAAGGCTTCTAATCAGAAACACATCAGAATAGAGATTAAAGCTCTCTACTGGTACTACCGGGGACTAGGCATCCATAACTCATTTACTGAATTCTACAGGATCCTTAGAGAAAAACATAGAAGCTTTATCTATGTCAATAATTATACTATAGAGCTGGGGGAGAACGAGATCAAAATCCCTATAGATCTAATAAATTACATACTCAGTACCCAGACTCAGTACTCAGATCCCTGGAACTAAAGCTATAAAATAATATTAAAATAAGTTTTCATTATATAAT
>JAGGXK010000001.1 GCA_021163115.1 Desulfurococcales archaeon
AGTAGGGTGGCATATCTTGGGGTATAAGATTATAGCAGAGTTTGTTCCAAGGCCTAATAAGGGATATATTGACCAACTAGCTTCAAACATCATAAACTATGTAGATTGTTTTGATATACCGGATCTACCTATGGGGCTACCATCTATAGACTCTATCTCATTATCCATCTATATAAAAACCGTTTATAGTAAATGTGTATTCGCTCATACACGCCTCTATGATATAAATACCTTGATGTTGCTTAGTAAGGGGTATACTGTTAAAGCATTCAATATTGATGTACTAGTTGTTACACGGGGTGATAAGCCTAGGGTAGGCGGTATTGTCCAAGAACTTACTACCGAGAAGGCTATAGAGGCTCTAAGGAAGCATCTTCCTAGCCTACGTATTGGAGCAATCATTAGCTTAAGATATAGTATAAAGGATATACTAGAGAGACTCAATATAGGGGCTGATCTATTTCTTGTACTAAGATTCCACCTAAGTATGCTTGACAAGTATATAGAGGTTTCTAGGAAGGCTAGAGAGAAGAATATAGAGCTATATCCCTACATACTTGTTGAGACAGATGTTAATAGGGGTTTAATGAAAGGCCTTGGCCAGCCAACAATAGGTATTAATGAACTAGAAGAGGTTGTATCTATTACTAGGAAATATGTAGATGGATACATTGTTTCATGTCCTATGGATGGAGCAGGGCTTGTTAAGGCTTTAAAAATCCTTAATAATATAAGGAATCAATAACTATACATTCCTTACAGCCTCTATAATATTCTGTAGCTTACCCATGACTATCCTATAGAGTTCTTCATAGCCTAGTGCCCCCTTTAGGCCTCCGAAACCACAGTCAGCTGACACGAGATCTATGTAGTCCCCGGAAACAGTAATTATTTTCCTTAGAAGCCCGGTGATCTCGCTAATAGATTCCACAACAGGCTTTTTAGCACTAGCCACTCCCGGTGCAAGTATTTTATTGTTTTCTTTAAGAAGAGCTTTATCAACTACGTTAATGTTTTGAGGTGAGTCATAGAATTCTAGATTAATGTACCTTAGCCTGTTTACTTCCGTTAGAATACTGAATAGTTGTTTAGAGATCCTTCCACATACATGGATCCCTTTTTCTCCATTAAATATCTTAAACAGCTTCTCTAGCATATCAATTATATAGTCTCGTGTATATCCTAGGAGGATCCTCTTTCTACCAACCATTATCCCTAACACAGGCTCATCTATGAAGAGGTGAGTGTAGCCCAGGTTCTTCATATACTCTATATACTTTACTACAAAGGAGAATATGTACTCCTCAACAAGCTCGCGGTCTCTAAGGACAGTTGCATCCAGACCTCTGGCTATGTCTTCTACGAGATAAATCCTTGATGCAAGCGTAAACACTCCTGTTACAGGAGCCCGGTAGCCCTTAAACTCTATACCCCTCCTCCTAACAAAGTCTATCATATCCTCTGCTTCATAGACAATAGGCTTAAACCCGGATAGATCAAAGCTTTTAAGTCTATCACGAGTTGTAAAATAGAAGTCCCCCTTCTTTACTAGTGCCCCCTCTCTGGCAAGGGGTTCTAGGTATATATCTATAAAGCTTCTAAGCTGTGGATATGGAGGTATATCGATGCCTATATTGTATAGATCAGATACTATTTTTTCAACTAAGTCTCTACTATACTCGAAAGGGAAGCTCCCTACATGGCTTACCCTTAGCTCCATACCCATGTACCCCTACACATCTTATTAGATAATAATATGTATTAACTACCCAGTATATACCTATTCAGTAATAAATACAAGCAGTGTGTATAAGGGAATAGTACCTTGGGTCTGGAGAAGGTTTTCCAGGAGATCTATCAATGCCTTATTGATCTTGATAGAGACTGCGTATTAGAGGGAGTGAAAAAGGCTCTCGATATGGGTGCTTCTGCAACAAGTATTTTGCTAGAGCCTATGAGTAGGGCTATGAACGAGATAGGTAGGCTTTATGAGGAGGGAGAGTATTTTATTGCAGAGCTTATTGAAGCTGCATCTATTTTCAAGGATGTACTTGGTATGCTAGAGGATAGACTTGTTAGGGAATCCAAGGGCTTGGGTGGAGCTAGGAGGCTTACTATTGTAATAGGTACTGTTAAGGGTGATGTACATGATATTGGGAAAACAATTGTTGCTACAATGCTTCAAGCCCAGGGACACCGAGTTATAGACTTAGGGGTTGATGTGTCTGCAGAAAAATTTGTTGAGGCCGTGAAGAAATATAATGCTGACGTTGTTGGTATGAGTGCATTACTTACAACAACAGCCCGGTATATGAGGGAGATTATAGAGAAGCTTGAGGAGGAGGGGTTAAGGAGTAGGGTATTTGTGGTTGTAGGGGGTGCTGCTACCTCTAGAGAGTTTGCCCAGGAAATAGGAGCTGATGCATGGGCAAAGGATGCTGTTGAAGCAGTAAAGCTTGTTGAAGAATTTGTAAAAAGGGTTAGGGGAAGAAGATAGTGGATCAGGTAAAGATAACGATCCCGGGTCATGGAGTATACATTGCTCCTAAAGGAGTTAATCTAGGCCGTTTTCTTGCATCTAAGAAACTTCTCCCCCTACCCTGTGGAGGCCGTGGTCTCTGTGGCCAGTGTATTGTAAGAATTATTGAAGGAGAGGTATCTAGTCCAACAGTCTATGAAAAGCTTAGGCCAGGAATTGGGGGAGAGTATAGGCTTGCATGCCAGACAAGAGTTCTTGGGGATACTGTTGTAGAGCTTATCTATAAGCCTAGGCTGGTGGTTCCAAGATATTCTATAGAGATTGCTATAGAGGAGCCTAAGCCTATATACAGGCTTATTCCATATAGGGAGGTTTTAACTAGCTACAAGGAACTATTGTTATCAAGTAGTATAGAGGGGGATTTAGGAGGAGTTATATCCTTTAACAGGGTTGCAGTAGCAGGTGTTAGAGAAGAGTGTATGGGGGAGATAAATCATTTACTAGTAGATCTTGGTACTACAAAGATTGCCTACCAGATAGTTGATAATAATGCAAAGCTTGTCCGCGAAGGCATTGTATTAAACCCTCTACTATCCTATGGAAGCGATATAATTACACGGCTCACCAAAGCTGTTGAGTCTAGGAAAGCTGCTATAGAAATGTATAATGAGTTAAACAAGACATTGCCAAGTCTTGCCAGGGAAAACAAGTGTATAGGATTATGCATGGTTGCTGGAAACAGTGTTATGGAGAGCCTCTTCTTAAAAATGCCTCTAAACACTCTTGCAGAGAAGCCTTTTCAGCCATATCTTAGAGGCCCCTTCCTCCACTTCCTAGCCAATAACATCCCTTGTCTTGTAGCACCATTGATCTCCGGCTTTGTTGGCGGAGATGCTTTTGCTGATCTGGCGTTGGCGGAGTATCTTAAGACACCAACACCATATATGATAATAGATCTTGGGACAAATACTGAGGTAATTCTCGTAGCCTCAAGAAACCCTGTTGAAGTATATGTAACAAGTGCTCCAGCAGGCCCTGCCTTTGAGGGCCATATTACAGCAGGTTCTATAATGGGGGCAGGGGGTATTGAGAGGATATGGTTAAAGGGATTTAATGACAGGGGAGAGGCTGTTTTTGAATACAGGGGATCTCCGACGGGATTGCTTGGATCAGGTGTTGTTAGTCTTGTAGCAGAGATTGTTAGAAACAAGCTTGTTGATAAGAGGGGGAGAATAGTTAAGGGATATAGAGTTGTCAATGGAATCAAATCATTTGCTATAACGGAGAGGCCTAGGCCTATAGTGTTTACTCAGATTGATCTAAGGGAGTTTCAGAAAGCAATGGCTGCAGTAAAGACTTCATGGAAAATGCTACTGGATAAAGCAGGATGCGATCCAGGCGATCTGAGGATTGTATATATTGGTGGGACCTTTGGCTCATTCATAGACCCCCTGGATGCAATGTTATTAGGTCTAGTACCACCAATAGAACTTTCCAGTATCGTTGTTGCAGGAAATATGGTACTGCCCGGCCTTAAGACATTATTGTTTAATAGAAAACACTATAAATACATGCTAGAACTACTGCCTAAGATAAGGCATGTTAATCTTGCTGAAGAAAAAGATTTCATGAATAAATGGATTAAAAACCTTGAATTCAATGCTCTGGACTAGAAATACTTATAGCTCCCTGCAAAGATCTTCTGAACCTTCTTAAGTATAGTCTTTATTGGATGTTTTTTAGGAAGCCTAGCCCCACTATGTCTTGCTGTATAGCCAAGAAGAGCATCAATCATTGCTATACCAGGGGCTATATACTTGATCCTCTTCACCGGCCCATACATTATATAATCTGCTCCATACAACCGTAGATAAACTGCTACACCAGTGTTTATACTCACGTATTCCTCATAACCAACAATCTTCTTTGACAATACACCGATGGCATTGGATGGTGCACAACCCGATGGATACCCATACTTTTTCTTAAACAACAATATAGTTTCAGCACTAAAAGCTATACTAGCAGGATCAAGAACTACTGCATCAAGAAACAGATTCTCAAGCCTAGCATCCCTAGCTATTTTTAGAAGCTTTTCTTCAAGAATCACTAGCCTATCTTCAGGCATCATTGATTTAGCAGGATTAGCTGGATCAAAGACTAGGATAACCCCATTTTTTATACTAGAACTCCGTATAGCCTCGATCTCATCCCTACCAGTGTTAACGTATATACCATTGGCAACAACCCTATCAACAATTCCCAGCTCTGCTGCAAGACTATATGCTTTAATCCTTGCACCCGGATCAGGTGAATCAAGAAACAATGGTAGATCAAACTCTGCTATGAAGGGAAGAATATTTTCAGCCGCACGTGGAGTAGCTATAATAACATCTAAACCAAATCCAACTCCATACCTATTAGCAACATCTAGAGCATCCTCAACAACTTTCCTTGCATCCTCTCTAAGAAAAACACCTTCATCTTCATTAACCAGGAGCTTGTCTCCATGATAAAACAAGCTACCAATAAGGACAACAGGATTAACGCCAGGAAAACCGCCAAAAACAGTGCCAGAAACCTCCACGATCCTCTGCTGACCCTTAAACAAATCCCTATAGAAGAACACAATAGATCACCCTAGCACCTACTTTACACTAGTATCTATCAATGCCTCATTATAAGAATAGCCTCCAGTATACCAAGAACTCTATAAGGGGGTGGGAGTGCGTTGAAAAATAATTACTTAATAAAGTATTTGTGAGAATTATTTCTGGTTAATGTTATATTATACTAGTTTATCTCTTAGTGCTGATATTCCATAGCCTATTAGTGCTATTGCTTCTATTATCTCTAGGATCTCCGGTGGTTTACTGGATTTTATTTCTAGAGTATAGGCATCTATTCTCTCTACCTTGGGTAGTGTCTGGGCTGCATCAGCATATATAGTGTCCCTTAACATGATCTTTATTGGGGGCAGCGGCTCTATTTTTAATGTTTTTACCTCCTTCCTCTTTATCCTCTCTACTGCATCATGGATTCCATGTTTTATTCTTTCAAGTATTTCTACCAAGCTATCATATTCTGCTGTATACCTTGTGATCCCCTTCTTTAATTCAATAAATACCGCCCATGGCGTGTATCTTCTAACCTGCTCTCCTAGATGGCTAT
>JAGGXK010000083.1 GCA_021163115.1 Desulfurococcales archaeon
CATTGTTTATAATCTAAGATTTATTAGTGCTACTAGATAATGGTTACTAGACAGTTTGCTTAGTCCTTTGATTGGGAAAGATCTATATTCTAAGTTAGATTCTACATTATTGTGGTGTCTTAGTTTGGTTTTTCCAGTATTGCTTGAATACCTGGGTATGGCATTGATTGCTCCTAGAGAGTATATTAGGATCGCTATTGTTGAGAGACGTACTATACTTCATGGATTCCTATTGGTGCTAGTATTCTCTATTGTAAATGGATTACTTACAGGCTATACCTTGGTTGGGAAGATGCTGGTGTTTATAGGTATTCCATGGCTTGGTACATTAACTGTATTGGGGGCTGTATTGTTTACTATAGTAGCTAGTATTGCTTTATAGCTTATTCTTGGAGCACTGGTATACGCTTTCTCCTACGTATTTAATGGTAAAGCTTCCTTTGAACATGTATTAAATGCTCTAGCACTGGCATGGTTACCCGGGTTTATCCATGGGCTTGTTAGTCCGCTATACTTTATTACAGACTATATAACAGCGTTGATGCTATACCTTATTGTAGAATCTGTTGTGCTTCTCTGGGGGCTCATACTAGTTATAATGGCTAATGCTGAAGCCAACAAGTTCTCTACAGCCAAGTCCTTCCTATCAATAATTGTTGCAGTACTTGCACTACTCGTCCTAGTCCCTGGAGTACTCATTCCTGTATCCATTCTTATATCCTAGGAGGTGGAAGAGCATGTACTTATCCTCATATAACCAGGTTTTAGGACTGATTGTATTAGTTGGCATAATCTTAGGAGCAGCTATCCCTATAATAGGTATCGCCACATCACCATGGAGATCTGGTGGAGAGTTCTTGCCTAGGGAGTTGTTTAGATTATTTAGTTTATCTAGTATATTTAGTGGATGGAAGACCCTAGTATACAATGTAACATATAATGTTAGCCCAGGGTTTAGAGTAGATATTGATATTAGTGGGGGCGGTGTTGAGCTAAGGACTTGGGATAAGGATCTTGCTAAGATAGAAGTCTATGAGGTTAAATGGTTCCCAATAACCCATGCTGGTGGAAGCTATGATATAGCATACAATAATGAGACAAACGCTTTGTCAATAACCCTGTCAGGCTACAACATTGTAGTATATCTCCCAAAAACCATAGTTGCTATTAAAATAGAGGTTCTGGTGGGGGAGTAGAAGTACACGGAGATACACCAGGTCTTAGGGAATTGAGCATAGATTTTAGTGGTGGAATAGATCTAGCGCTGTCAAGTCTGGGGAATACAACAATATCTATCAATTTATCTGGAGGAGGTATTAACTGTTCTCTAAAGTATGGAGAGTATACTGGCGAGTCAAAACTATCTATAAAAATTGATGATGGTGCCCTAAATATGGATATAGAATTGCCTAGTAATGCAAAGGTTAGACTTGATGGCAGCGTATCTGGTGGATCGTGTAATATAGATGTTGATGGTAATAGGGTTAGTGGAAATTATATGGACCAGGGATACAGTAGTGCCTCTACAAGACTGTATATATCATACAATGTATCAGGGGGAGTAGCTAGTATGGGGATAAAGCGATGACAAACAAGCTATATATTCCAGGAGAAAGACCATTGGCTACTAGGAGGCTCCTTAATATACTTAATAGTGGGCCAAAGATAGCTATCCTTAAAGCTCTTCAGGAAAAAGGTTCTTTGACTGCCAAGAAGCTTTCAAAGATACTGGGTGTTAGGATATCTACTATATTATCACATCTAAGTGACTTGTTAAAGGTAGGGCTTATAGTTATGGATTATGCTGGTAGGCAGAAAAAGTATAGGCTTGCAGCAGACAGGATCGTTGTTGAAATAGATCTCCCATTGTTCCTCCATCTAGAGGAGAGGATTGAAGAGGAGAAATTGAGGGAGATAGAAGAGCTTGCACTAAGGTATATGAATGCCAAGAGAAGTAATGGAGGCCTCCCCCTAGCTATTACTGTAAAGGATGTTGCCTCAACCCTAGGCCTAGACACTAATACCGCTATAGAGGTTGTTGACTATATCAACACGTATACAGATAGGTTTATTGAAGCTCTAGCCAGGGACGCTATATCATTGCTGGTTCAAGAAAAGGAGGTTACACTAAGCCAGTTAGTTAGGGAACTTAATATACACTTATACTAGACATCACTTGTTGTCCAAAAACTTGTGTCAAAGGGATACATTGTGTTGAGGGGAGATAGGATAGTTCTTGTACAATACGAGATCTAGGTTTACCCGGGTATACTGCCTAAGTATTTATCAAGTTTTTCCAAGGCCTTAGAACATGCTTTTCTTAACTCCATAGCCTTTTCTTCTGGGACACCATCATAGGTGAATGTCCAATACCCCCACTCTATACCAGCAGCATACTTTAGCTTATCCCTCTCCCTATAGGGCTGGTAGAACTCTATATGCATATGGTAGAAGCTATAATCCCTGCCATCAACTGGCTTCTGGTGAATAGCCATTATATAGGGTAGGTCTCTATCAAATAAGTTGTTATAGGTTGCAGTAACAACCCTCAATGCATCAGCTAGGTATAGTGCCTCTTCATCACTTAGATCTGTTAATGCTTGTATATGCCTCCTTGGATATACATGGATCTCGTAAGGCCACATAGCAAAGTAGGGGAGTAGTACTGTAAAGAACTTGTTCTCATAAATAAGCCTTGTTCTTTCACCACGCTCCCTCTCAATTATCTCGCAGAGTAAGCACTTGTTCTCCCTCCTATAGTATTCCTTAAAGGATTCTAGCTCAGCCATTATACGTGGTGGTATAAAGGGTAGAGCATAGATCTGGGAATGTGGATGGGTCAGCGATACACCGATCTCCTTCCCCTTGTTACGGAATTCTGCAACATACTTTACATAATCTAGTTTACCCAGTCTACCATACTCCTTTGCAAAAACCTTAACAACTCTCTTCATATGTTCAAGACCAAGATCACATAGATCGCCTTCATGATCGGGTGTCTCAACAACAACTTCACATACACCAAGAGCTCTCATAACCCTGTACAAGCCGTCTCTGCTAGACACCATTGGAGCCTCCGGTGATAACGCGGGATACCTGTTAGGTAGTACAATAACATCCCATGCACCAAGATCCTTAGTCTCCGGCGCACCAGGGCAGAAGGGGCAGAAAGGCTTCTCCCCCTTCCTCTCCCCAGGACGCCACGGCCTCTTCTTCCTATGGCCAGCAACTATTATCCATTGCCTAATCAGGGGGTTCCACCGGATCTCATGAACTCTTCTCTCATTACCTGTGCCAGACACTACCATACACCATGTACTAGTGTATAGTAGACCGTGAATAGCTACGATATAGTAGTATCTCATTCCCTATCTATTAATAACTCTTAAGCTTAACCGTCAATGAGACACCTATTATCTGAGGCAATAAAAATTATGTTTAAAAATTATGCTCTATATTATTTATTAAAAGAACAGCTTCTTTGGTGGAGACGAGGAATGAGTGATCAACAGACAAGGATTCCTCTTGTATTTATTGATCCCCCTTTGGGTGCTATAGGTGGTCCCCCGGATTCAGAGAAATGGTTTGAGGAGATAAAGTCTAGGGTTATAGCTAGGGCTAGGGAGCTTTATCCCCATATAGAGTTTCATGTATATGATGTAAGGGATCTAGAGGATGTTAGAGAGCTGCTTAAGAAGGAGGCAGATAGCCCTGGCTACATGGTCTTTATACTCAATTGTATAACAGGGCTTGTTAGACCAATAATCTATAGTGGTAAGCCAGTTATACTTGTATCAGAAACCTATGGTGGCTCAGGAGACTATGTTCTTGAATACAATAGAGCTAGGAGTGAGGGCTACCCTGTTATAGGGATCTCTACAAGAGATCCAGGGGATGATAGGATACTGGCTAAGATAAGGCTTCTTGAAACAATTGATAGGCTTAGGAACACAAGAGTATTGTTTATAGTAACTCCTAGTGAGGAGTACTTGATCCAGCTTGAGTATCCATTAAGTATAGACATATATTCTTCAATGAAATCCATGGCAGCAATAACAGGTATAACCCCTATAATACTGAATGGGAAGGAGTTTGTAGAGAAATACTATAATAGAGTTGACCCAAGTAAAGCTGAGGAGCTAGCAAATAAGTGGATTAATGAAGCCGTAGAAAACCTTGAGCCAGATAGAGAGGAGATAGTAAGAGCTGCCAAGCTATATCTTGCAATAAAGAATGCTGTAGGAGAATACAATGCTGATGCTGTTGCAATAGACTGTATTGTCCTCCACAACATAGGTGTATTGGATGCATGGCCATGCCTAGGATTTATGGAGCTATGGTATGACGGTATTATACCTATTTGCGAAGCAGATCCCTATTCAACGCTTCTGCTACTAATTGGTAAATACTTATTCAACGTCCACGGATTTATAACAGATCCAGCTATTGACGAGCTTGAAGACGAGATCATATACTACCACTGCTATGCACCAACCAATCCCCTGGGACCAGGGAAGACAAGGTGCCCCTACTATATAACAACAGCTCATCTAGGGATAAAACATGCATCAATATATGTAAAGCTCCCGGTAAACACTGTTATCACTGCAGCTGGTTTTAGTCCAGAAGACAAGGTATTAACAATACATACCGCTAGGGTTGTAAAGACAGAGTTCTCTCAACATGCATGCTCCAACAAGCTTGTAGGCAAGACTAGTGCTAGGAAGATTGTAGAGAAATGGCCATGGCGTTCTGGATGGCATCGTGTAGTACTATATGGTGATCATAGGGAAGAGTTAAAGGAGTTAGCTACCCTACTTGGATTAAAAGTTATTGAAGAAGACCGAGGTGTATAGGCATGGAGAAGATCACTACATGCAGGGATATAAAACCAAGGATCCAGCCAATTAAGATGAAGAGTGCTTTAGAGCTATGGAGCAGTGATGTACTACCTGTAGCAAAGTATACATGGGTTCTTGGCCCAAAGAAGCCTCGTGACCAGGTTAGGAAGAAGGAAATACCTCCGGTAGATGTAGGCATAGATACTCTTGTAAAGAAGGGTGTTATAGAGTTACTTGAGCCTATACGAGTTGATAGTGTAGAGGATGTGAAAAAGATACCTGATGACATAGATGCTATACTCCTTGGTGATATGGAGGACTGGCTTGTAGATGAGGAGATATTAGAGGCTCTTGCCTCCAAGAACAAACCCTTTATCGCTGAATGGGATAACTGGGGATACTCCATCCACGGTAGACTGTCAAAGCTTAGATTCAACAGGTTCAAGAACACTAGATATTACTATACCATGGGTGATAAAGAGTTATTGACACTGCTAAACGCGTTGCGTGGATGGAGGTATCTTAAAACATTAAGGATCTTGTATGTTGGAGAGTATCCTCCACGTAGCGTTGCTGCTCCAGAGGGAATAACCTTTGATACTGTAAAGAAGAAGTTTGGTGTGGATATTACTAGGATTGATCTAGGGGAGTACATGGAGACTATAAAGAGTATCAGGGATGAAGAAGTAGAAGATATTGCAAGGAAATGGGCTTTAAAATACATGATAATGGATGGTAGGGAGAAGTATCTAAAAGAGTATGCAAAGATCTATTTGGGTGTAAAGAAGCTCCTGCTAAAACATAGAGCAAACGCTATTACTGTTGAATGCCCTGGGCTACCAGATATAGAGTATGTACCATGTTTTGCATTCTCAATACTACTTGATGAGGGTATACCATGTGGGTGTGAAGCAGATATTCCAACACTACTAGCAATGTCTATGGTTATGGGGGTTTCGGGGGACTCAGCTCTAATGGGTAATATTAATGAGAATGTGACCCACATTGATATTGAGAGAGGTATTGTTACAATAAACCATGATGTCGTGCCACCCTCCTATGGATGTCCTGGATGCAGGTTTATGATGAGGGACTATCATAACATGGGCAGAGGCTCAACAGCTTTTGTTAAACTACCTAAGGGTATGCCTGTAACACTAACTGGTGTACACTGGAACCTAGACAAGATCTGGGCAACCAAGGGATATGTTGCCTGGACAGAGGATACTGTTCACTGTAGGATATCAATTGGTATTAAAGTGGATGATGCAAAGAAGGTAAGCAAGATCGCCTTCGGCCACCACATAGTACTTGCTCGTGGAGACCATGTTGACGAGTTAAGGATGCTTGCCAATATACTTGGATTAGAGTTTATAAACGTATAAATCTTCTAGAAGAACATAGATATATCAACTATTTTTATTTATATCCTCGGTTTCAATATGTACTAATGGTAAATCTTATAACTAAAAGGTAAACAAGAATAAAACATATAGGAATTATAGAACTAGTTCTAAGGTGTGGAAAACATGTCCTCGGCGGGAAAGGGGATTTCTTTATCAGTGTTCCTTATAACTGTTATCCTTGTAGCAATAATTGCTGGGGCACTGGGCTATTTCCTAAAACCAACACCAGCAGCACCAGCTGGTGCGACCCAGACAGTTACCTCATATGTTACTACAACCCAGACAATTACTGCAGCTGGCCCTAAGCCTGGTGCAGGCATGACTATATACTGGATTGGTGGTGCTGCTGGAGACCCCTTTGATGCTAGACTATATAGGGGTGCAATGGATGCAGCTGAGCTGCTTGGTGTAAAACTTGTCTATGTACATACCGCATGGGATCCTGACAAGATGGTGGCAGAGTTTAGGAAGGCAATCTCTGCAAACCCTGATGCCATTGTTGTAATGGGTCATCCAGGCTACGATGCCCTTGCCCCATTGTTTGAAGATGCTGCTAGCAAGGGTATTCTTGTAACCCTAGCAAACGTTGATATACCAGAGCTTAGGGAGAAATACTGGTTCACTGGCTATGTTGGCCAGAACCTGTATCAATCAGGATACCTTCTAGCTAAGGAGGCTTTAAAGAGGTATCCCGATAGGCTAAAGCCTGGTACTAGAGTAGCCATATTCTCTGGTAGCTGGGAACAGCCTGCTAGAGCACTAAGAGCACGTGGTGTTGAAGATGCCTTCAAGGAGGCAGGGCTTATAGTTGACAGAGTATCCCATCCACCAGAAGTCTATGGCAGCCCCTCAGAGGGTATATCCTATGTAACTAGCTACCTAGCATCACACCCAGATGTTGTATTAATATGTTTTGATGGAGGCGGTACAACAGCTACTGCAGAGGACTATATGAAGGCTGCTGGCAAACAACCAGGTGAAATCATTATTATTGGATTCGACCTAACACCTGGATCTGTTAAGGGATTGAAGGATGGCTATGTACAACTTGTCATAGATCAACAGCCATATCTACAAGGATTCCTTACAGTATTAAACCTTGTCTTAAGCAAGAAATACCTTATATCAGGTCTCTACATCGATACTGGTGGAGCTATTGTTGACAAGGATACAGTAGGAGCTGTTGAAAAGCTGGTAGAAGAAGGTTATCGTTAACCCAAATTTTTAAATAAAACCAATATTTTTTACTTCATTTTGAAAACTATGTAAACCAGTATCTAATACCTTATAATAGTTGTAGAGGAGGAGTATAATGAACTATGAATACATTGTAGAGACAAGAAATATTACTAAGAGATTCGGCAATGTTGTTGCATTAAAGAATGTAAACTTCAGAGTTGGCAAAAACGAGATAGTAGGGCTTGTAGGAGACAATGGTGCAGGGAAGTCTACTCTTATGAAGATAATATTCGGTATATATGCTCCCGATGAAGGAGAGATCATTGTTAAGGGTATGAAGTTTAAAAGACTTACCCCGAGAAAAGCCTATGAACTAGGCATTATACTTGTCCACCAAGAGAGAACTTTGTGTGAAAACCATCCTATATGGAGAAACGTCTTCATGGGTAGGGAGCTAACCAACCGCCTAGGATTCCTCAAGATAAAGGATATGAAGGAGCTTGCCTACAAACGTTTAGCTGAACTAGCATTAACCAAGATGCCTGTTGATACTACAGTAAAGTATTTATCAGGAGGCTATAAACAGGGTGTACAGATATCGAGAGCCCTACTATTTGAAGCCGATCTTGTAATACTTGATGAGCCAACCGTTCAGTTATCCCTAGCAGAGGTCCACCGTGTACTAGATTATGTCCGGAGGCTTAAGCAGAGGGGTAAGTCATGTATATTTATAAGCCATAACATCTACCACGTCTACCCTGTTGCAGATCGTTTTGTAATACTTGATAGAGGCAGGGTTGTGGCAGAGTTTTATAAGAAGGATCTAACACCAGATGATCTATCAAACATAATGATATCCATTGCTAGGACAGGCAGTGTTCCACAAGAGTATATGAAGTATAATCTCCTCCAGTCTAAGCAAAGCCAGGCCTAGGAGGTGCCAGCTCTATGAATACCAAGCCTGTTCTAGATAGAGTAAAACATATTGTTTCTGAGTACAAGCTACAGTTTGTTATAACAGTTATATTCCTAGTGCTATGGCTGATTTTCTACCTACTAAATCCTCCAGCATTCTCAGACCCCTTCACCTATAGAGCGATAATGACTGTTGTACCATTTACTATAATCCCTGCATTAAGCCTTACACTAGTGATTATTACTGGGGAAATAGATCTATCATTTTCATCAGTAATGGCTCTTGGAGCTCTTATTATGGCATGGGTATGGACTTCAATGGGTCCGACACCCCTTGGAGTGCTGCTTGCTCTACTTGTAGGACTTGCTGCTGGACTGTTAAACGGTATATTGATTACAAAGCTTGGCATACCATCGCTTATTACAACTATAGGGACAATGTTCCTATGGAGAGGAGTAGTACTTGTTGCCACAGAAGGGTTTAGTATACCATTGGGTAAGTTTAGGGATGCACCAATATACAACGTGTTTGTTGGAAGAGTATACACTATACCAATGCAGATGATCTGGGCTGTAGTACTAGCTATAGTGTTCTGGGTTCTATTAAATAGACACAAGTTTGGAGCCCACATCTACTATACTGGAGACAATAGGCTTGCAGCAAAAATGCTTGGCATAAACACTGACCGCGTATTAGTAACAGTATTTGCTATACACGGGATGATCGCAGCCTTCGCAGGAATACTGGTAACACTAGAGCTAGCAACATTCTGGCCAGCACTAGGAGAAATATACATGCTTAAATCAATAGCAGCAGTAGTAATAGGGGGAACACCAGTTACTGGTGGAATAGGAACCATACTAGGGACATTTATAGGAGGATTAATGCTAGAGTTCATAGAAATGGGTATACTAGCCTCAGGAGTATCAGGGTTCTGGATAAGACTAGTACACGGACTAGTAATCATAA
>JAGGXK010000049.1 GCA_021163115.1 Desulfurococcales archaeon
GTTAATGCATGACCTAGCTCATGGAGGAATGTGCTAAAAATATTCTTATTCTTTAAGTATATTACGTGAGAAAGAGAATAATAGTAGCCTGTTGCGGTAGGTATTTTTGGTGTTTCTATTACTGCTATTACTGGTATGTTGTTGACTGTTCTTTTGCAGTATACTTCTGGGAGTTCTCCATTTACAGTCATTGCGTTCGGGTAGGTGCATACCTTGTCTGGGTCTATGGGTTCAAAGACTATGGTGATCCCTATGGTTTCCCTGAGTAGTTTAGAGTATATGTTGGCGTAGCTGATGTACTTCTTTACCCTCTCTTTCTCCATAGGGTAGTATCTGGCTTCCTTGTTACCTAGTTCGTCGTATGTTATATTGTATGTTATGAATGCTAGATAGGCTTTAAACGTCTTGTTGCCAACGTATTCGAGATCCCATACACCGCCACTATATATCTCTCCTATGCTTACCCATTTGTACTCGAATGTTGTGTTCTCGATTACTTTTCGATAGTGCTGTAATCCTGCTGCTTCAGTTCCGGCTTCCTCTATTACCCATGCTCTCCTGTTGACTAAGTCAGCTACTTCTGTTATCGAATAGTTTATCCTGAGTGGTACACGTATTCCCTGTTTCCTAAGTTCTGCAGGGTTCACTACTGTGCCGTCTTCAAGCCTAGCCTCCCAGTACTGGTCACCCCAACACCTATAAACTACATGGGTACTGTTCACCCAGTACCTACACTGCCAATGAAGAACATCTATATAGGGGACATTTACATCAACAACTTGCTTACCGCTTATACTGGAGTGAGGTATAGGGTTAAGTATCGGGATGGATGTATTGATGCTTGGGAATCCAAACAGTACTATGAAACCAATTATCACTATAATGAGCGAAATAAACGCTATGAGGGTTTTCTTCATATACCCCCCTATTTTAGAAGTGGAGTCTATCCCTATAAAAAGGGTTAGATTATGATAAAATAACTACTTTTGACTTAAGCCGTTCGGGGATATCTACTTTCTCCAATATGTATCTCAAATAGAATCTTACTTGATGCACTGAGTGTGGGTCGAGCTCACTATAATATCTCAGATATTCTTCTACTTCTTGGATATTTCTAGCAACTATCTCTTTGAACTCTGGATACTCTTCCAACACTTTATCCAATTGCTTATACGTTAGAGTAAGTAATATTCTATAGTATTTATCTATGTAGGAAGACATAAACTTTATAGAGAATTCGTGACAATACTGGTTCTATGCAACTTATTCCTTACTGTGATTCTATTACTCTAACTCCTGGATATCCAATAGTTAGTTCTAGCCAGTATTTACCGGGGCTTTTAACAAATACCTCTATGTAGTACTTAAGTTCGACTCTTTTTCCTCCATCGATATTTAGGAGAGGGGCAAGAGCCTTAGTCTTTTCCTCTATAAAGCTCCTCGATTTCGGTGATTCTAGGAGAGATAGAAAAACCTCAGTATCTGTATTCAAATAGTATTCCATTACCAAGGGATCCGTTAAGTTTACACCGTTTACACTAAACACTACCCGGATAATTAGGGAGGCATTACCTATTCCTTCTATATCGGGTCTTGAAGTAGATGTATGGAATATTTAGAATGAGATAGTATACTTCACCATTACCTTCAAATGCCTTAATCAAACCTTGTTTAGCAGCTTCAGGAATAATTGTTTCGAAACTAAAAACCTTGCTATATATTTTGACATAGTCTCTACTAAAGAGGGGGAGGTGTATTTCCCAGTCTCGTTAATTATAATCCCTATAGGAGTAGTATTTCTCACTGATCTATATCCATGTTCTCCACGACTCTCAACTTCCGGGTTTATCTCTATTTTATCTAACTCACATAGGTAAATATAGGTAACAATACCCTGCCTAAGCATCGATACCGATCCATGATCGCATAGGATACTGCCATTAATAATAGCTTGTCTAATACTAGCAGTAGAACTAATCACCATATAGGAATTTAACATGTTCTTATTAGAACCGATAAGAACATGGAATAGTTTTACAGAGCTTTCTCTATTTTCTAAGTTAGGAAGTATATTATAATAAAATATTGTAAGAATAGTAATTACAATTAAAGTTATTATTACAAAAGAAACTATTTGTCTATTAAAACGATTTTTCATTTTTTCACCAATAGATACATCCCTTATATTCAATGAATACCTTATTGTATAAGAATGAAATGATACGCTCAACTTTATTTAAAATATCTAACAAAGTCAATATCATGGTAAAGCTATAATTACAGGACTAATAAAAGTCTTAATACGAATTCAACTTTGAATTCAATGAAGTGAATTATATATCTAAAATGATGGATTAAACATCGAAAACTGTTAACTCGTACTATTATCAATAAACGTAGTAGGATATAATAGTTAACCTGTAATGTAGTCCTCTTCAATACCAGATTCTTCCTTACACTCATCTTCACTTATATTTATAATACCGAATATACAAAAGAAGTAAATTTGAGTTACCCTTAAATTACTTTGTATTTCTAAAGAGGAGAACCATCTTACTCTCCAGACTAATGATATCTTTATAATGAGCCTTACGTCTATGTTTGTTCATCAATTCTCTAAATATCTGTTCTAGATACAAAAACGCGGTTTATGAAGAAGAAATCTCATAGAGTATTCTCGCCAGCTCCTCCTCAACCTCCTTAGCCCCTGGCCTATCCTTGGGTTCCTCAGACAACATAGAGGCTATAATATCCCTTAGAAGCTTGGGGACAGGATCAAGGTTAGGTGGCTCCCTAATAGCCTCTTCATAATCCCATGGATCAAATGGTGGCTCCCCCACAACAGCTTCATAGAGGATAACACCTAGGCTCCATACATCACTCCATGGCCCGGTTCTCCCATAACCCCTTAGTATCTGCTCAGGAGCAGCATACCCGGGTGTATAGGGTGGTCTAGCAGAGGTTGTAGGGGATACAGTCCTCATAACCTTTGCGATATTAAAGTCAGTAACCTTTAGAATACCCTCTCTAGTGAAAAGTATGTTCTCCGGCTTAAGATCCCTGTGTACAATATTGTTTGAGTGAATATACCTCAATACATCAGCAATCTGTATACAAATAAGCAGTGCATCAGCTATACCCAACCTACCCTGGCTCTCCAACACCCCTCTAAGCGATCCCTTCTCACAAAACTCCATAACAACATAGGGCATCCCAGAATCCACACCACCAGCCACAATCTCCACAATATGGGGGTGCCTGAGAGATGAGAGTAGAGAAAACTCCCTCTTGAAAGCCGCTAAACCCTTCTCACTAGGAGAATAAGTAATACCAGAGACAATACACTCCCAAACCTCCCTAGGAACCTTAACCACAAAAGACCTACCAACCTCATCAACCCCCAGCAATGTAACAGCAAACCCTCCAAAACCAATCAAACCCCTAACCTCAAAACCACCAACCCTAAACCTCCTCCTAAGACCCTCAACCCTAGGCGGTTTAAACCCAAGCACAAGAGCCTTACCCAAAGCAAACGAGGCTGAAGGCAATACAGAATACCCAATAGGAGCAGATGGTGCAGGAGATCCCAAAGGCTTCCCAGCCAAGCCACTCCTCCCCGAAACAATCTCCACACCAGGAGCAACCCGAGCAACAAGATCAAGAACCTCATCAAAACCACCCAAACCAGGAACAGAAACCCTCAACCTAGCCCTCAAAGGAGTATCACCAGCAAACTCAAATGCAGCACTAACCGGGAACTCAACACACCCACCACCCCTTAAAGAAGCCCTAGAACCACCAACAACCGAAGCCCTAACACCCGGGCCCTCCAAACCAGAAACCTCAACCACAGCATCCAACAAGGAATCACAGCAAACCCTCAAAACACCCCTACCAAAAAACCCAGCACGGAAATCACCACTAAGCTCGCCACGAACCCTAACAAGACCCCTCAAAACCTCGCCAGGAGACCCGAGAAACCTCAAACCAGACTCCAAAACCTCAACAAACTCCCGCAACCCACCACCACGGTAAGCAACCCTCACAAAGTTAACGAATTTCTCATTATCCTTAACCTCCAACACCTTCGGGAGCATATTCTGTAACCGCTCAAGCACACCCCTAACCCTCCCAGCAACCTCAAGCGCTGCACCACCCTTCAACAACTCACCAGCAAGCCAATCAAGAAGTACGTCATCACCAAGCCCCATAATTCCTAAATATCTAGCTAAACCGTTAATACTCTTATTTAGCTTAGTCAATTCATTGCCCCAACCCATTGTCAGTACTTTCCAGAGATCGTATAGCTCTTTTTCCTCTATGTTGAATTCATTAGCACATAAGAGCGATGCAGCTACACCAAAATAATCGTAACTACAAAGATAATCAATCATATCGTGTACAGTTCCCTTTATCTCCTTTACAGTTTGGCATTCCCCAAGAATCCAGTTCCTTAGAGCTAAACAGAGAGGATCATTTAGAGGAGGCTCTTGCGGGGAAATGTTTTGTTCAAACCTCAGGGTTTCTGTAACATCATCGCACAGACCACTTAAACTAAAACCAAAACTTGCTACTTTTTCACTCCAATGGGTTCCTACAACTATCTTTTTTCCGTCCTTAGAAAAGGAAATCAATTCAAGCGAATGATGGAGGTCATTAGATTCTCCTATTTTATTCCTTGATGTCGAATCAAGGAGAACAATTTTACAACCCTTACTAATCCCTAAGAATACCCCTACTGCTATCTTGGTTCCATCTGGTGACCAAGCAACTGAAATAATAGAATCACCCAATTTTTCTGATTCCCATATTTTGCGTCCTGTTAATAAATCATAACTTAAAATTTTATCAGAGGGTTCTTCTGGTACTATTACTATTTCGCTACTATTAGGAGAAATAGCAAAATCCTCTACTGAGCTAACTAGATATTTTTCCAGGCGTCCTGATGAGGAAAGAACAAATATAGCTTTGCGATATACCTTCTTCTCATTTACTCTATCTTCCCATCCTACTCTAACTACTATCTTGGTTCCATCATACGAGAAAGCAATTTTATTCACTGCACCTATCAAGCCATTTTTTAAAACTAACAATCTTCTTCTCCATAGTTCTATGCCAGTTAATGATAGAGCTATAACGTAGACAGCATATCTGTCTCTACCTTTACCTTTTTTAGTTACCCCGGCGACTATCCATGATCCACTTGGAGAGAAGGAAACAGATTCAACACTACCAAGTTCCTTTTCCCACAGCTTATGTCCTTGTGATGAGAAAAGCATCACCTTGCCAAAACAGAGAAGACCCGTTCCAGCAACTATCCTGGTTCCATCTGGGGACCAAGCTACAGAGTTCACCATGTACTCAAAATCGTTGTATTTCCAGATCTCTTCTCCTGATGAAGATAAAACAATTATTCTGCCTTCATGAAGTACCCCACTCCCAACTACTATCTTGGTTCCATCTGGAGATAAAGCAACTGAATTAACATGTTTTAAATGTTTTTCCCATTGTTTCACTAACTTGATTAATTTATGCTTTGGTGGCCGATTTAATGTATTTGTTATTATGTTTTTTGGCGTTTGGTATTTTTGTAGCGCCCAAGTTTTGTAGGGTGGTTTGTCCTGGAGTATTTCCTGTCTTAGCTGTTTGAGGGATTCGGTAACTTCAGGTGGATTTGCAAGTGTTTGTCTTACTAGTTCTTGAATTGGTTTTGGGTAGTTGTTTTGTATGTGGTTTAGGTATTGCGTGATCCTTTTTAGTGTTAGTCCTAGTTTTTTGATTGTTTGTATATATTGTGCTGTTTGCTGTATTATTTCTGCTTGTTGCTCTGCTTGGTTCGGGGTCTGTGCTTTGGTTATCTTGTTGAGGAGTTCGGTTGCTTCTTGGGGTGTTGCGATTCCTTGTTGGATGGCTTTGTTTAGTTCCTGGGCTGCTTTGTTTAGTGCTTCTGTTTTCTTGAGCAACGTGTTTAGTGTTTGTTTGCTGGTTGTGTGTCTTGTTTGCTGGAGTAATTGCTGGGCTGGCTCTTTTGCCCATGGGTTTTTGAGTAGGGGGTTTAGCTGCTTGATTATCTGTGTCTTGGTTTCGTGGATGGTTATTGTTTTCTTGAGCCTTGTTGTTTCTGCTGCTATGTCTGCTCCTGATAGTATTGCCTTGGTTGTTTCTTGTATGGTTTTGGCTAGCTGGTTTGCTTGGTCTTCTGCTTCCAGGGTTTTGAGTTGCTGTGCTATGGTGTTGGCTTGGGTGAGGTATTGTTTTAGCTGCTGTATTGGCTGCCCAGCTTTTTCTAGGGTTTCCTGTGCCTGGATTGCTCCTGACCCTTGCTGGAGGGATGCTTTGGCTAGGGCTGCTCTTACTCTAGGGTCTTGTCTAGCTAGCTTGGCTAGTAGTTCTTTTATCCTCTCAGCTGCCCTAGGCTTAAGTGTTCTGGCTGTAAGTGCTTGAAGTGCTCTAGGTACATAGGTTCCGGGATCACGTCTTAAAGCATCTTCAATAACTTGTAGAGCTGACCTCCACCCAAAGATTGAGGAGAGCTTTCTTAGTGCCTGATCAAAACCCTCTATAGTCATTCAACCACCTACATATAAACCAGTCTTATAAATTATTTTGTAGGAGAAGGTAATAAAGGATATTATAAAATACCTGTGAATAAACCCATACTAGCCTATACTGGATAACAACATGGTTCTTGAGCAAAAATATAGCCCACATAATAAATTAGTTATTGTATACACAAACATCATCTCCCCTGATATAGCCCCTACTAACACTATGAGGTAATAACATGGATACATAGTATTATGGAGCTATCTAGGCAAAGTTTTTTGGTAAAACATAGTGCTTTATTGTTAGAGAATAGCTTAAAGGCTTTTGAAATGAAACTTAGGATATTTTTGCTTGATGTTTGCGGAAATACTGTGTTTTTTCGTGATCTTTAAGTGATTCTCTTGTAAAGTAGGTGTCTGAGGTATTTATAAGATAGTGGGCTATACTATTTAGTTAATGAATTAAGATAGTATCATGGTCTGAGTGTAATTGAGTAATGCTGGTATCTAATATTTATATAAGTATCAAAGTAGTTGTATTCTCTAGGATACTAGGTTATGTCTTGGATTGTCTGCTGGCATGGTTTTTAATAATTGATTATAGGCACTGGTGGTTAGAACTTATTAGGGGGATTAAATAATTATTTACACTGGTGTATGGTTATATGGTTAATTATCTTAGGTTGGCGTGTGAGTATTTAATGAGCTTCTATGATAATATGGATAAAGAAAGATATGCTCCAGCTGCTAGTGATGCTCTGCATTTATGTGATATGATTGTATCAGCTATTCTCGTGGATAGAGGATTGCCTGTGCCTAGAAGTCATAGGGGAAGGCTTATAATGATCTCTGGGATCGATCCTGTTATTAAGGATATATATTATGAACTCTAGAGCCTTTACTCACGGATGAGTTATGAGGGATTGGATAGTGGTCTTGGTAGGAGGCTTAGGGAGCTTGTAGAGAAGCTTGTTGCTAGGGTGAGGGAGCATTATGGTATCTGGATCTGTAGATAATGTTGTGGATAGTATTTTGCAGGCTTGTGGAGAGGATAATGTTAGAGCAGTTATAGTATATGGGAGTGTAGCTAGAGGAGAAGCACGTACAACAAGTGATGTTGATGTACTTGTCCTAGTAGATAAGCCATGTAATCCTGTTCTACCACCTCCATACACTATTATGGTTACTACTCTTGAGGAGTGGATCAGGGTTAGAGGAGAGTTCCAGATGGAGGTGTTTAGAGATGGATTGATACTATATGCGAGGAATATAGGGTTTAGAAAACTACTTAATAAAAGACCATGGGTACTTATAAGGTATAGTGGTAGGGAGCCAGCGATAAGACAGTGTATAAAGAATGCTGTAGCAAAGCTAGTGAAGAAGATGCCTATAGAAAAGATAGCTCCAGCAGTAATCATGGCACCATATGGTATAGTCTCTAATAGAGTCTTAGGAGCTATACTATCATGTAATGGAGACGTTAAGACATTATTGATAGCATATAGAGAGATAGATGTCTACTATGCAGTATGCCCATACTGTGGATACACTGTAGCTGGTTATGAGAGATATGTTAAGAGGGAAATGAAAAAACACCTTCTAACCATGCATAGGGATAGGCTCAAGGAAATCATAAACAGGCTAGTAACTAGTAAGAAAGGAGTACCAGGAGGAAATATTAACGGAGTAGCTGGCTGGCTTACATCATATCTTATCAATAAAGAATAAAACAATATCTCTATATCTAGCTTTGATAAAGTGTGGCTGGGTTTATGTGGGTTGGTTGTGCTTAGTGTTAGGGGTTATGTGTTATTGTTTTGTGGTGTATTGTTTGTATTGTTGGGTGTAGCTGGTATTGGATGGCCTTATACACTGCTTGTTGGCTCCATGCTTGTTTCTCTTGTATATCTTGTTGGAAGACTTGGTTCTAGATATGAGGCTTCACTTGATAATATGCTGGTTGAGAGAAGTTTTAGTAGGAACCCTGTTTTTGAGGGCAGTGATGTAGATGTTGTTATAGGTGTAGGGGATAGGGGTGGCTATGGTATCCCATTGCTTAGGATTATTGATGAGCCACCTTATAGGGTTAGGGTTTCTGGAGAACCAGTTGTAGAGACTACTCTGCCTAGGTTGTCAAGCACTAGTGGATCGTATAGGGTTAGGCCGTGTATGGGTATGCATAGTTTTGAATACATAACACTTGTTGCCCAGGACTCTTTTAGACTATATAGTTCATGGAGGAGGCTTAGGGTTTCCGGGAGGCTTAGAGCCTACCCAGTATACAGTGGTTTAGCTGAGGCTCTACGTAGAACAATCAATGTATGGTTTGGTGGAGTAAAGACTAGATATAGGAAGGGGGTAGGCTATGACCTGTATGAGCTCCGGGAGTATGTTCCCGGAGATGACTATAGGAGGATTGTTTGGACAGCTTTTGCTAGAACAGGTAAGTTGTTTGTTAGAGAGGATGAGACTGAATCCTATATAAAAATACACCTAATCCTTGACTTCTCCAGGAAATCATGGGCTGGACTGGGATGTGATTGTGGTGTAGACCATATTGGTAGAGCAGCCTTATCAATTATAGCAGGTCTCCTGGGTAGGAATGATAGGGTTGGATACACGATATACCGGGGTGATAGATGGGTTATTAGGACAGGGCTTAAACCATATACTGCGCTGGATAAGCTATCAACAGATCTATCCCTCCAGTCTATAAAGTATTCTAGTACTAGGGTAAGATTGTATAGGATGTTGTTGGAGAGTATAGGGGCTTCACCAGACTCTATAATCATCATCCTTAGTTCATGGGGGCTTATGAGAAGGGATCATGTAGAGGCTTTAACCAAAGCCCTAGCCATAACCACTAAGCCTAAGATACTGCTCTACATAATCCCGGTAACCTCTGGTATTGAGAAAATAGCTTCATTGGAGGCAGAGTATCTAAGGAAGTACACTGGAGTCCTCCATGGAGCAGGGATTATACCTGTTGTTTTACGTGGATGGGAATGGGCTGGTATAGGGTTAAGGGTTGTTGGGGAGGTGCTTGCTAGGTATGCATTATACTAGGCTACTCATGCTATCTATTATCGCCTTACAGGGCATTGTATATACTGTTATAACAGGGTTTGATCTATTGAAGTTTTTACTAGTACTTGTTATACCTATAATACTATATCTTACTCCCTTAAACCAGCTATGGATTCTTGGATATATAGTAGCATATATTCTCCAGTTATCCTATAGCCCTGAAGGTATTCTCTGGGCAACAATATTGTTGGCAATGGCCATTGTATTGTATGTTGTAGAGCCTATTGTTACAAGGCTTGATAAAAAGCTATTGAAATTCTATGAATTGCCAGCCCTATTAACATCTATAGCTGTTCCCCCAATCATATACTTCTATACTAGGAGTCTTGGAGAAGCCATGGTTGTGCAGAGGGTTTATAGAGGTTTAACTGTTCTTGGAGAGATCTATTCAAGCCCACATGGCCATACTATACTGTATCTTATAGGGTTATTGTTTACCATATACCTCTTTGGAAAGGTTTATGGACCTAAAGAGGTTTCCATGCCACGACGGAGGAAACCCTCTATCATATCAAGGATGGCTAGGCATATAGTGTATCTAAGCCTCTCAGATACAGTATTATTCTTTAATACAATAGTATTCCTATTCCTGCTAGCAATAAGTATTTATGTTGGAGGATATGGTGTACTAGCTCTAATAGCCTCTTATGTAGTGTTCCGGCTACTAGCTGGTAGAACAAGGTATTCACTCCTAGTTGCAGCCACTACATATTTAATTATAGCCTATATAACCGGTATAATAGATGATATCCAATCACTGCCCCAATACATAAATGCTTATATAGAGAGTCTAGACAAGTACATAGGATCTCTCCATGGGTGAGCAGGGCTGGAGGCTAAGCTAAAGACCAGGATAGGGTTATTGCTAATAATAACAGGTCTAGCCCTATTCTTTACAAGCATATACCTAATGTACCTATACCATGTCCTAGCATCAATACTCTCAGCAATCCTAGGATTCACAACACTAAGCCTAGGAATAGATATGGTAAGAGAATAACAACTCACTTTGTATCAGCAGCTATAATGGTTAAAAAAATTTATTTAAATAACTCTACTCCATAGCTTGTTCTTGAAGCTAAATCTGCTCTATTATTAGATAGATAAATTGCTAATAGAGCTAGATATAGTGATGCCTGTGAGTAATGGGGAGGGGCAGGAATCTTAGGTAACAGTTATGGAAAGAGACTGTTATGGAGCATCTCTTAGACACCGAGATCGTATTAGGTCGGAATATATTGGTTTGATTGCTTACTACTTCTTCATACTATTATCCATAAAATTTATATTATACTTGGGTACATGTATGAGATAATATATCTGATATATAATCTACGTATAGGTATCTATGCTATATACTAGTAAGTAGTAGGTAGTTATCATGGATGTTCTATGGCTTATCCTAGGGGTGTTTGCGGCATTCTTTGTTGCATGGAATAATGGATCGAATAATGCCCCGAATGCTATAGGGACCGCTGTTGGTGCAAGGGTTCTTGATGTGAGAAGGGCTTTAATGATAGCTGCTATAGCGAGTTTTGTAGGTGCTATGAGTCTTGGAGTATATGTTACAGATACTGTTATGAAGGGTATTGTTAATACCATGGCATTGCCTAGATCTATTGTTGTTAAAGGGATGATTGCTGTTCTTATAGCAACAGGTTTATGGACTATGCTTAGCACGTTTCTCAAGGTGCCTATGAGTGTCCATGTATGTATAGTGGGTGGTGTAATAGGTTTTGGCCTAGCTGTTGGTTCATCATTTATTAGCTGGTCAAATGTAGTGAAGATTCTAGTAGCTTGGGTGGTTGCACCACTAGCTGCTTCTGGCACTGCTTATGTACTATATCCATTGTTCAGCAGATCATTTAGAGAGCCGCGGCTTGCAAGAGTATCTCTTATAGTAGCATCATATATTACCGTAGCAACCCCTACAATATTGATCCTAATAAATACTGTAAGCATATCCAGCATAGTCTTTGCATCAGTAGTTACAGTAATCATCAGCACCATAGCCACAATCCTGATCTACTTATACTGGGAGAGAAGAGTAATGGATGAAGGAACACCATTACATGAAGCTTCCAAGATACTATTAATCATGGCAGCAACGGCCATGGCCTTCTCCTTCGGCTCAAACGATGTAGCTAACTCTGCAGGCCCACTTGCAGCAATCCTCTACGCCCTAGGTGTTGGAGAGTCTTCAACAGTTATATGGATAGCAATCATTGTAGCTACAATAGGTCTCTCAGCAGGAATAGCAATGTGGGGTACCAGGATCATAGGTACAATAGGTGAAAAAATAACACCACTATCACCTCCAACAGCCTATGTAGCACAAATGTCAGCTACAATAACAATGCTTGTTGTATCAAGACTGGGCCTACCAGTATCAACATCCATGGCAATCGTGGGGGGAGTAATGGGTGTAGGATTATCAAGGAAGGTACAAAGCGTTAACCTAAAACTATTAATCAGGATCTTCACCCTATGGCTAATGGCACTACCCGCAACCATAGGTGCAACATACATTATTACAAACATACTAGTCCATGCAATATCATAGCACCTAAGTTACTTCCTATACCAGCTTATTAGATCATACCCCGCTATTAGACAAGAACCATATCTAGCAAGAATAGGGTTATTAAAAAGCATGTAATTTCTGAAGCCTATTCATTTAATCCAGCTGCTTCCCGGATAGCTGCTTCTGCTAGTATTCTTGTTGAGTCTAGGGTAGGTATTGGTGATACCTGGTTGTTTAGGATTAGTGGTAGTTCTGTACAGCCTAGTACAACAGCGTCACATCCCTTCTTCTCCACAGCCTCCTCTATGATCTTGACGAGTTTTCTTCTTGACTCAGGTCTGACTATGCCATAGACTAGCTCATTAAATATGATCTCATTAACTATCTCCCGTGCCTCCTTATCTGGTATAGCCCATTCTATACCGTATTTCCCTAGCCTTGATGGATACACGTTTAACTCCATGAGATACCTTGTTCCAAGGACGAGGAGTTTCTTAAACCCTCTCCTCTTAGCCTCTCTTGCAACCTCTTCAGCTATATGGAGCCATGGTATTGGAGACTTCTCTACAGCAATATCAAATGCTATATGTACAGTATTATCAGGGCATACAATAAAATCTGCTCCAAGACTAGCTAGTTTCCTAGCTGATGACGCCATCAACTCAGCAACACCCTCCCAATCCCCTGCATCAATCAACTCCATGTACATGCTAAACGGGTACCCATGCATACTTACCTCCGGATGAACATACTTTTTACCCAAGATCTCCTCAGCAACAGTACATATTGTCTGATAACACAATGCTGCCCCAGGAGCACTCACAGCAACAATACCAACATGCTTCAACCTCTCCCAAGCCATAGGAGACACCAAGAAAACACTAAGCACCAATAAAATTTAAATACTACACCACATTCCCAGACATACTATGTCTCATAAATAATAATTTTAAGGAATTAAGAGTAATGGAGAATACATAGTGGTTTAAAGGCGGCTAGTAATGCCCTATATTAGAACCAATGATATTATAACATATTACGAGGTTTACGGAGAGGGTTATCCTCTAGTTCTTATCCATGGTGCCTGGTCAGATCATGGGGTATGGAGGCCTCAGATAGAGTATTTTTCTAGAAGCTATAAGGTTATTGTATATGATCTCAGGGGCCTTGGGAGAACAGATAGGTCTAAGACAAGGGAGTATTCTTTAGAACTATTTGTAGATGATCTCAAAGCCCTTCTCGAAGCTCTCTCCATAGAGAAACCAATCATATGCGGTAGGTCTCTAGGAGGCTTAATTGCTCAAGCATATGCTATAAAATACCCTAGATTAAAAGCATTAATATTAGCAAATACCTCACCAATCACACCTCTCTCACTCTCTGACAAGATTCGAAGATACCTAGAAAAACCAGTAATTCTAGCATATACCAGTATTGCTCATTTAATAGGTGTGAAAAGATTTGTTAACCTAGGACTTAAAATGATCAAGCTGGTTCATGGAGAGAAAAGAATTAGTATAGAAGAGGATATGCTTAAACAAATCCAGGAAACACTAGTTAATATAAATGAGGATGAATTCTTCAAACTATTCAAACTACTTACAACACCAACTCCTAGACATCTCAAAGATAAGAGCCCCAACACTCATTATAGTAGGAGAACTTGAACCCAAAACCGCTTTAAAACAAGCAAAGAAAATGAAGAAAATATTAAGAAATTCCTCAATAGCCATAATACCCAGTGCAGGCCATTTCTCAAACATAGACAACCCTAAAGAATTTAATAAAGCAATAGAGAATTTTCTTAAAAGCATAGTTCTACAATAAACCTTCTTATTTCCAAGCTTATTTCCAAGGTCTAAGACCTTCATATCTGTTTAAATTAATATATAGTAGGCTATACCTTTACTTTTCCTATAAAATGGAATTCATTGAATAACTATCTAAAACCTTCTCCAGGTTAATTTTTTCTAAAATTTCAAACACACTTTACATATTTTAAGGAACATGGGCTTAGCCTAAGTTGTGTTCTTTTAACATAAGTCTTAATTTTTATTGATAATATTCAATTAGGTAGGAATAATGTTAAGGTATGTTGTTACGGCAAACAATGGACAAAAGGATAATCCTTATAATGTATGTATTTTTCGTTCAACCTCTGAGTGTGAGGAATGTCCTTTAAGGACATGGTTGGACTGTAAGTTCAGCCTGATAAAAATGCTTCGATTCGTTTTAGCATTTTTGCTAGTAGTCATTACAGGTTCTATAGGTTTGCTAGTTAATGGGTTGCTTACGGAGTTCTATATTTTCTTAGCTACTTTAGTTTCATTTTCTATTCTCTTCTTTGAGTTCTGGGAGATTAAGATCCTCTGTAGCCATTGTCCATTCTATGTGCAAAGAGGAGAATTCTTCGATGCTATGGTAATTATGGAAGTCTAAAAATATGGAAATATAATCCAGAGCCAATGAGCAAAAGTGAGAAGATCCAGCTCATAATAGGTTTCATTCTCTTTCTCACAATCCTACTTCTCCCTTCAGTATTCTTGGTAATCGATAAATATTATCTATGGGCTATACTACCTATCATAACTCTGCTGATTTTTTGCTATATTGTGAAGAAGTTTCACTGCTCCAAATGCTTCAACTTTTCATGCCCCCTTAATAACCAGCCTAAATGGGTTATCAACGAATTCCTAAGAGAAACTCAGTAATTAAAAGGACATGGGAGAGAAATTGTTGGCAGATAGAAGAGTAAATACTATGTCTCTGCAATCCAATACTTCCCTTTTCCAAAAGAATGCACAGTATAATACTAGTGTCCAGGTAAACCAGGCCATTCATTGGGTATGTGTCTCCCTCTAGCTGGAGAAGCTCCTCCAAGCTAGTCTTTCCAAGAGCCCCCTTATACTTGTGGAGGACAGAGCAGGTATCTCTCCTAATACTTTTAACTACCTCCCCCACCTTCCTCAAGGTCTACCTTATCGAGTAGCTTCAAGACACCCCTCTCACAGCGGACACAGACAACTCTTGACGCAAACAACACCTCAAGAACACATGTGTCTTGAGGCACCAATAACCCTTACTTCCAGGTTTCTAAGCACGCTTAAAAGTGTGAGAATATCAAATTGTGGTGGGCCTGCCGGGGATTCGGTACCCGGGATCTCCGGCTTCAAAGGCGTCCTTAAATACTCTTGTCCACTTAATGAGAATCTGGGACATCTAGGTATGGTTTTCATACTCATTGCCTAGTATATGGGACGGCTACCACTAGTACAATCTATGTTTCTAATATCCATATTATTAAAGTAAAGCTTTGTGGTATTGCTCTTGTCTCCAGATGGTCTTTCATTTAAATATTTCATGATTTTATTAGGTCCCGCTTTTGCCTTAGTCGGCGTTAAAATACGTGAGGAGTATAGGGTATGCTGATGGGTAACTAAGAATAGAATATGGTATTGATTACTTTTAATAAGATGTATCGTGTTAATATTAGCAGTGAATCTCGGACTCTAAGGTGTTGGTTGGTGGCGAGATTAGTCGAGGTCAAAGTTAAGGTTCCAAGTGAAGTAGCTGGGCTTGTAAGGCCTCGTAAGCTAGAGGATGAACTAAGATTACTGGCAACACTTGAGCTTTACCGTGAAGGAAGGGTATCATTAGGGAAGGCGGCTGAAATTGCTGGGCTTAGCCTGAGAGAGTTTCTTTACGAGCTCCGAATCCGGCGGATACCACTGAACTATGATCTTGAAGAACTCGAGGAAGACTTGAAAGTAATAAATGAGCTTCTGGATAAGAAAGAGAAAGGAGGCCCTAAGCCCTCATGAAAGTTATAGTAGATACCAGTGCACTGATAGCATTATTCGGTATCGATAGATTCGACTTGCTAAGAAAGCTCTTTACCCTTGTACTAGTGCCTAGAGCCGTTGCGGAAGAGTATGGTGAACTCTTGCCAGAATGGATAAAGGTATTGGATGTTAAGAATAAACAACTAGTTCAGGTGCTACTCGAATATGTCCATAGAGGAGAAGCTGAAGCTATAACCCTAGCAATAGAGACCAATGCTGATATATTAATTCTGGATGACAAAAAGGCGAGAAGCATAGCAAGGAGGCTGGGCTTGAAAATAATCGGTACAATGGGCATCCTAGTACTAGCTAAAAAACAAAAACTCATAGACGACATAGAGACGGAGATAAACCGGCTTCTCCAAACATCATTTTACCTCTCTCGGGATGTAATTACAAAAGCACTGGAAATATCTAGGAAGGATTGTTAAAAATATTATCCAACACTCGACTAAGCATCGTGTATGGCGGGCCTGCTGGGGATTCGGTACCCGGGGCCTCAGGCTCCAAAGGCCCGGTAAATATAAACAAATGTCCCACTAGCTGGTGAGGATCCTGGACAATTAAGATAAGAATTCATACCCATTACTTAGTAATTGGGATAATTAACTCGGAGCAATGTAAGATCTCTTTGATTATCTAATAGTAGAAAAGTGATTACAAAACCCCTGGTACTAGTCAACAATTACCCTGTATGAGTAACTAATAAATACTTATTCAAGGACATATAGGTAGAAATCTCCTCACAGAATCACGCCCATTATCTTTAATCTTCAGTTAACTCCTTAAAATACTAGATTAAAGGGGAAAATACAGCCTCAGCTAGATATGGAATCTCCAGTCATGGGAATATTGGAGTATTTTTCAGACAAGCAATCACAATTACTCCACTACCCATGCTTGCCACTATTATTTAATATTACTTACCTAAGTTCTAGCTTAAGACTATGTTTCCTTAGTCGTTCGAAGCCCCTATCTTTCGATGCTGGGACAAGATTGTTTGCAATCGCCATAGCCGCTATTAGTAGATTAGTATCTGGAATTAACTGCTCCTTTTGCTTCAGTGATATATACAGGTCACAATACTTCGGTATCACCTTGTTATTTATTAATATTTAACACGTCGAAGCTTTCCTCAAGTAAATGTTTTACCCTGCTCCTCTTTTTCGAGGATATGCCCTTGAGAACTTCTATCAATGTAATCATAGGAAATTAATCCGCTTCATATACGTATTTTCTTAGATTATCCATTAATACAAGGCTTAAGGCTTCTGAGTTTCTCAAAAACTATTCCAGCCCAGAGGCTTTTGCCTCTCTGTATAGTTTTAATAAGAACTTGCCCAATCTCGATCCTTTTTCTTTTTCAAGCAGTTCCCTGGCTTCTTTTAAAACATATATGGTAGCATACTTTTTCAACTATATCACTAGTATGTTGAGTTATCTACTATAGGTTGCGATTAAGTAGCCATAAGCGATTACATGGTTTCTTGCAGATGAGAGAAGATCATCTAGTGTAAAACCTCTCTCCAGCTCCAGATTCTTATCGAGAGCCAGTACTAGAAATATATACCTATGAGGCTTGTCCCCGTGCGGAGGGCATGGGCCATCATAGTCTATATGTCCAAAATCATTGGTGCCTTCAATCATTTTCTCCGATAATAGCGTGTAGATCCAGCCATGTACATCGTTGAGAACAACAAGCCAGTGGATGAAGGTGCCTCTCGGGGCATCTGGGTCATACACTATTAGTGCAAGGGATTTGGTATTCTCCGGGAGATGAGATGCCGTGACTATAGGCATTATATTGTCTCCATCACAAGTGTGTGCAATATGTATTCTATTGTCTTCAATTACTGCATTGGTACTTACCTTGATAGTCTGTGGAGCATTATGGACAAGGCCTATGAAACGATCGTCAACAAGCTGGGACTCAGGGCTCGAAGGAGTATTCATGAATTGCAGCCACCCAGCCATAACGCCTATAGCAGCTAAAGACACTAATACAAGCATGACAAGCCTCCTAGAAACCATGTTTCCCACTTATGCATAACCTTTAACAAAAACTTCTTTAAACCTTATAACATGCTTAATCCCAAGAGTCCTGGCCCTTGCTCCCAAGACTCGGGAGAAATAACGTGGTTTCCAACGAAGAAACACCAAGTGAAAACAAGATCCAATATTGATGATTGCCATATATGTTATGTAGAATAACCTGGAAACATCTAGCCTGGGAAAAGCTAATTGCTCTAATGTACATAGTATCTAGGTGGAGGCTAAGATTGTCTAAGATAATCAGAGTCCGATATGAGAGAGGTGTACTAAAGCCTTTGGAGCCAGTAGAGCTTAAGGAAGGTGAGGAGGTTAGAATAAGGATTGAAAAGAGACTGAAGGAGAAACTGAAAGACCTTATCGGCGTCCTAGGCGAGTCCAGTGAAGAAGAACTAGAGAAGTATCTTGAGGAGGCTTGGCAACCGTGATTTTCGTGGATACTAACATACTCTATCACATCCTCCACAAAACACCCAGAACAGAGGAGGCACTAACTATACTGGAAGAGAACCTTGGAGACTATGTCATTGACACTGTAGTTCACAACGAGATTATCTATGCCTCGACAATGCACTATCTGGAGCATAAACACAGGATGAAGGGAGCTTACTCAGCTAGAAAGTGGATAAAGAAACATGGATATCCTAAAGAGGTAATTAATGTAATTAGAGAACTTATTAAAAGACTAAACATAAGGCTAATATCGAGCATATATACCGAAGGGGAGCTTTACGGGACATTAATGGAGTTCAGGTTGTTACCGGGCGACGCTATAATAGCTTTGACATGTAAACACCACGGAATAGACGCTATCCTAACATTTGACGAGGACTTTAAGCGTGTACCATGGCTTAATGTGATCCCGTAACCCCTGATTATCAGCTATCATTATTTCTAATGAAGTAGACGGCAACTTAATCTCTTATCTGAATTCAAAAATATAATTCCCGAGAATAGAAGAAAGCTCACATATAAGGTGTTTTACGTGACGGGCTTCGGGGATTTGAACCCGAGACCACTGGCTCCGAAGGCCTGAGACTTATAAACCAAGTTTCCAGAAGAAACCATAAAATGGAAACACTCTTCACAAGCGTTTATCTCCATAAGATATCATCAACGATGATCTGGAAACATCCTTGGCTAGTAAAAGCATATTGGGACGTACGCTAATAGGATGAATGAGGGTGCTAGGGTGTTGTCTAGAGTTGTCAAAGCTAAGTATGAGAACGGCGTTCTTAAGCCTTTAGAACCTATACAGCTCAAGGAAGGCGAAGAGGTTCTAGTAAGAGTAGAGAGACTTGAGGAAAGGAAGAAGGTAGTTGAGGAATTCTATGGGAAACGTGGTTCTGCACCTAAAGAGTTGCTTGACGAGTTCATGCTTGAGGCTGAGGCCCAGTGATACTGTTGGATACTAATGCCATTGTGTATTATCTGCATCGCGTCGAGCCCTACGCCACAAAGGTAAAGCAGATACTAACAGAAAGAGAAGACCTCACGGTAACCCTTAGAATTGTTGATGAGGTAATCTTTACTCTCATGAGACTTGAAGCTTGGAGAAAACTTGGAATAAGAAAGCTAGACCAGTTACGGGACTACATAAGAGAACATAGTCTAGAAAATTTTGAAGATACTATAAATGATGTTGAAGAGTTAATAAATAGACTCGGAATATTAGTCTTGGAAGACAAAGGTAGTCTTGTGGAACTCCTAGAGACGATAAAGAACTATAGCCTTCTCCCTGGAGACGCCTTAATTGCAATAACGGCTAAACATTATGGTATCGACACTATCCTTACCTTCGACGTAGACTTTAGAAGAATTCCATGGCTAAAAGTAATCCCTTAACCCCTCCCTACGATTATTAGACACGATTATCCCTTGTGAGGGATAGCAAGCATAGTTATCTGCTAGAACAAAAGCTTGTAAGCTTCTAACTCTTAGTGTTGGTTAATGATGATTTTGAGGTATTTGGGTGTGGCGGGCTCGCCGGGATTTGAACCCGAGACCACTGGCTCCGAAGGCCTGGGACTTATAAGCTATGTTTCCAGAAGAAACCATTGGCTGGAAACACTCTTCATAGATGATTATTCCTTAAGATATCATTGCTGATAATCTGGAAACGTGCAACTTGGAGAAAAGATAATTGACCTGAAAGGACATACTTGATTTGGGTGCAGGAGATTGTCTAAAGTTGTTAGGGTCAAGTACGAAAAAGGAGTGCTGAAACCACTTGAACCAGTAGAGCTTAGGGAGGGAGAGGAAAGGATTGCGGTACTTATCCCGGTGGGAGAAGAGCGGAAACTAATTCTACGGAAATATAGGGGCATATTAGGTAGGGCTAGCCAAGAGGAAATAGAGGAACTGCTAGCCGAAGCCGAGTGGGAGCCCTTATGAAGGAATATGTTTTCGTAGACTCCAATATGTTCATTCAACTACTCTACGAAGGGACACGGGCTTCTGAAGCAGAAGAACTCCTCAACAGGTACCCGTTACTAGCAATAAGTATTGGAGTCGTTGATGAAGTACTCCATTTTATTGTGAGAAGAGAGGCGATGAATAAGTATAGTGTAAGGAGGGCTTACGACCTAAGAAAGCTTGTTAGGAGCAAGGGCATAAGTTTTGCAAAAGAGAGCCTAAACAAGTTTGCCTCACTACTAAAGGAGCTATACGTAAAAATTGTAACAGATGCCGATGCAGAGCCAAGCGAAATAATTATCATCATGGACAACTATAGACTATCACCCAAAGACGCTATCATAGCGTTGACATGCAAACATTACGGCATAAATACAATCCTGACCTTTGACGAAGATTTCAAGCGTGTACCATGGCTTACAGTAGTCCCCTAACCCTCCAGTATTATCAGTCATGATTATCTCTAATAAAGAGACAAGCAGAGCTCTCTACTCAAACTTCAGGTCATATCATTTCTTCATGAGAAAGGAGAAACTTTATATAGGGGTATTTAAGTGGCGGGCTCGCCGGGATTTGAACCCGAGACCACTGGCTCCGAAGGCCTGGGACTTAAATACCTTGTCCCACCAACTGATATTAAACTGGGACAGATACGGTAAGAATTCATACCTATTATCTAGTATATGGGACAGCTAGCTACGGGTTAAGTGTTGTTGAAACATGGTTTGTTTGTTTGTAAGGGTAGCTAAGAATTAATAGCCTTACATGATATAATGTCTGTTGAGGGGATAATGGTGGCTAAGGCTGGTATTAAACGTGTAATCATTGAGGTTCCAGAGAATCTGCGGGTTCCTCCCAGTGAGCTTGAGGAGAGATTAAGAATAGAGCTAGCGTTAAGGCTTTATGAGAAGGGTATAGCTAGCCTAGGTCAAGCTAGGAGAATAGCTGGCTTATCTAAATGGGACTTCCTAGAACTACTGGCTAGGGAGGAAAACCGTTACACTGCGGGGAAGAGGAATTGAGAGAGGACTTACAAGTCATTAGAAGGTTTATGGAGATATAAGGTGGTTGGAGTGTCTAGTTCTCAAACAGTATACTTATTGCGAACTATTAAGGATGTAATTATTAATGAGGCCCGAAAAGAAGGTGTTAAGGTAAGGGGCATAATTCTTTTCGGTTCACGGGCACGGGGTGATTATAGGGAGGATAGTGACTGGGACTTGCTGATCGTCGTGGGCGGTTCTCCTAACAGAGAAACCGTTAGGAGACTGCAGTATCGGATATATAGGGCGCTTTCTAGGAACAGAATATACTGTGATGTAATAGTGGTTAACGAGGAGTATTATGTTAAATACAAGAACATTGCTGGAACGATCGCGTATTATGCTCATCTAGAGGGAAAACGAGTTGAGTAATGAAGAAATCGCCGAGAAATGGCTGAGGAAAGCTTATACAGATTTAAGGGTAGCTGAGAAGCTTTTCGAGATTGGTGAAGAACCCTGGGTTATTGTCTTTCATGCACAACAAGCTGTTGAGAAAGCGTTAAAGGCGTATCTCGTGCTTCATAATAGGCATTTCGGGAAGACACATAATTTATCCCAGCTCATAGACTTATGTAGCGAGATTGACCAAGGGTTCCAACAACTATACGAGCTAGAAGTTGATGAGCTATACCCACTAGCCATAGAAGCACGCTATCCAGACACCGGAATCGAAATAACCATAGATGAAGCAAAAGAAGCCATAGAAAAAGCAAGAACGGCCATATCCTTCATTACGAGAAAAATTGAGAGCAAAAAGAGCTAAGAATTCTTAATGGTGGGCACGCCGGGGGCTTGAACCCGAGATCTCCGGCTCCGAAGGCCGGCACTTATAAGAAAATGTCCCGTAAGTTGATGAGAATCTGGGACAGTTAGGTATAGTTTTCATACCTATTATCTAGTATATGGGACGGACCATGCAGGGATCAAGCATCTAGTTGGAAAGGAATATCAGTATATGGCAGGATGAGTGGTTAAAAGATAGAAGGCCTTATCCAGAAGCTTTGTGTAGCTAAGGAATGGTAACGGTATTAAGGCGCTTATAACGATATAATACATGAGGTAACTGCAGTGAACGAGTTGCTCAAAAGAATAATGGTTGATCCTAGGATTATGGTTGGGAAGCCAGTGATTAAAGGTACAAGGATCACCGTTGATATGATACTTGAACTCCTAGCCGCTGGTATGAAGCCCAAAGAGATAGCTGAGGACTATGGTATAAGCCTGGAGGATATCCGGGCAGCACTGCTTTACGCAGCTAAGGTTCTTAGTAGAGAGGAGGTAATAGTTGAAGCAAGAACTTAAAATCCTTCTCGACGAAAACATTGGATTTAAAGTATATCACGAACTAAGGAGGCAAGGATATCACGTACAATCAATATTGGTGGAACATAGAGGAGCCTCTGATGAAGAAGTTATTGAGACTGCTACTAAACGTGGAAAAATAATAGTGACTATGGACAAGGATTTTGGATATCTTGCTCAAGCATATAATCCGCCAGGAGTAGTCATTCTAAGACTGAGAGACCCAAGAGTACCTAATAGAGTTAGGGCAATCCTAAGAGCATTGAGTCTTGGAGAGCAACTATACGGTTATATAACAATAGTAACCGATACGCGGATAAGGAAACGGCCAATAACACCATAGAGATTACGTCTAATTCTACCCTTCAAGTAACTTAAACAGTTACAACACTTAAGATATTCAATCTAAGAAGCAGAACCCTAGGGAATAAGTGTGTATCTCATGAATACTAGATAGGATCTAGAAGCACAGGGGAAACAGGTTACAACTTCAGTATCATCTTGGCATTCTCCGGTAATATTAACTTCTTTTCCTCGCTACTCAGCCCTGGTAAGCCTCTAATTATTTCTATCTGCCTCTTCGCCGATAGACTGTCTGGAGTCAATCCTATAATGTGGTCGCTGTCGAATACGAATTTATCTGCCCCAAGATGCTTGATATAAATCGATAGCTTCTGAGCTCCTATATACGCTCTCACGGAGTATATTTTGCAACTAGTAAACTAGAAGAGTTTGTCGAGCTTCTCGAAGAACTAGGTATAACTGTGCTCAAAGATTACTCTATCCCTCGAGAGCCACTAGATACTATAACCAAATACAATCTACCTCCAAGCGATGCTATCATAGCTTTAACATGTCGATACTATGGTATAGACACTATACTTACATTTGACGAGGACTTCAAGCGGGTTCCATGGCTTAAAGTAATCCCTTAACCCCTAAGATTATTAAGCACGATTCCTCCTATAAAGCTAGAAGCCATTCCATTTATATTTGATAGTAATTTCTTAGTTTAGTTTAATATAGGGGTATTTAAGTGGCGGGCCCCCCGGGATTTGAACCCGAGACCACTGGCTCCGAAGGCCGATGCCTGTATTTTATGTAGTTGGAAGACAGCTTGTTGTTTGATAGTATTGTGATTGTTATTGGGTTTTTCTTATATATTCTTTAGTTGTGGAGTAGTATTTTGGGGTTGTGAGGGTTGACTGGGAGGAGGTTGTGTGTTGTTTTGGTTTTGTTGTTGCCGTCTTTTACTGCTGAGTTGTTGACTGGTGCTACTAGGCTTCCAGGGTTCATAAACCCTGTGGGTTTGGGTGTGTTGGTTGGTTTGTATGGTTTTGGAGCGCTTCTTGTTCGTGAGGCGAGGGTTTGGTGGGGTGTTGGGTATGGTGGTGTTTTGTTGCTTGGCCTTGCCTATGGTGTTGTTGAGGAGGGGGTTGCTGTAAAATCCTTTTTTGATCCCCATTGGAGGGATCTTGGTATATTTGGTGTGTATGGTAGGTGGCTTGGTGTTAACTGGGTTTGGAGCCTCTATCTAACACTGTTTCATGGGATTTGGAGTATTCTTGCACCAATAGTCCTTGTTGAGACACTCTGCCCTAGTATAATGGATAAGCCATGGCTTGGTAAAAGGGGTTTGTCTTTGTCTCTAATAGTTTTTATTATTAATGTATTATTGATTAATCTACTGCTTACACGTTATCAGCCAAGCATTTTCCACTACCTAGGATGTTTTATAGTAATAGCTATACTAGTCTATATGGCTGGTAAGACTAGAGTGTATACTAGGCAGGTAAGCATTAGCCATAGACGTTATGGCTTATACTGGCTACTCTGGGGAGTATTCTTCTTCATATCCTTCTACGCTATATCAGCTATTATACCATTACCAATTATACCAATCCTACTTGGGCTAATACTAGGCTTTATAGCATACAATCTTGTAAAACAACTTGATACATACAAGGAAAAACCATTGCATAGGTACTGGCTATACACTGGTGTTGTAGCAGTTCTTATAATAATAGATCTCCTACAAGCACTACAACCAGATATAGAGCGGCTAGCTGTTACAGTAATAGCAACAACAATGCTGTTGATATTCCGCAGCCAGCTCACGGTAAGAAGTACGTGATTAAGGCTGATGTTGCGGGCCACATCGGGAAGCATCTAGGCCATTTTGTTAAAAGCTGGTTTTCCAGAGTCCTTAATACCACATAATTGTATTAAAGTAGTCTATTAGTTAGCGTAGACCATGCTATATATAGTGTTCTAGCACCAAATACTTAGACAGAATACTGGTTTTGTTAAATGGATCTAGGCTTCCTTAGCCTCTTAGATATTGCCTTGAGCTTAGGCCAGGGTGTGAGCTGTATTTGTACTTCTTGTATTCACTAGTGTTTTCTGGCTTTCTTAGTATGTATAGTTTCTCATGGTATATTAGCAGGAAGTCTCTCTCCTTTATGTGTATCCATTTCTCTCTCGTAGTCTTCATTTTATGTTGTATCTTTACTACCTCCTCCTTCAGAATGAAGCCTGTCTTGAGCAGGGTCTGCAGTACATAGTGGGTTATGGGTACATAGTGTTTGTGTATACGTGTATCTCCTACAAGTATGCCCATATACTTACCTGGTTTCAGCACTCTAAATGCCTCCCTAGCAACAGCGTACATCATCTCAAGATACTCCTCTAGATTCCTTGCTGTTGATAGATCCCCAGGAATTCTGGATCTACTGTAGCGTATAATGTTGAAGTAGGGGGGATGAGTCGCAACTAGGTCTATGCTGTTATCAAGTATCTTGTCTAGGCTCCTGGTATCACCATGATAGATTTCAACACGGGCTTTAAGCATATCGTTAACGCCTATCCTGTAATTATTAGTTATCTTGCCTAGGAACCTCTCTAAGCCAGTGCCGCTAGACAACTTCTCAAGGTACTGCTCCAGCCAATAGAGTCTATGTAGTGTCAAGATCACAGCATTATAGTTTATGTCAACACCGATGCAGTTCCTGCCAAGAAGCTTTGCCTCTATGCACGTAGTACCACTCCCTACCATGGGATCCAATACGGTGTCGCCAGGCCTTGTATACATCAGGATAAGAGCACGGGCCATTTGAGGGGGCCAGTTCCCCCGATAATCCCCGCGATGAGTAGCCCAAGAACCTCTCTTGGGAAAACTCCAAACAGTAGTACTTACATCCGTGAGCTCCTCAGCAGTAGGATATAGTCTCTTTACCTGAATAGGTTCAAGCCTAATCTTATTGCCCTCGATCTCTATCTCCTGCGTCTTTTTAAGAAATTCCAGGTATTCTCCATAACCTACTTTTCTCATCCTGGTAAAAGTACTAGTATTCTCTTGAACCCCACTTCCTTGTATCATATAGCTCATCTACCTCCAAACCTTATTATCTTGCGTATAGCAGAGAGATCGCCAGTTATCTCTAATATAGCATAGACGGAGAGGGAGTATACTGAGCCTAAATTTGGTGGAGGATAGTTGGCATCTTCTTGGATAGCTATCCACTTTAATGTCAGTAGGAACTTCTTTACATCATTAACTAATTCCTCTGGTAAGCTTGAGAAATACCGCTCCAATACTTTATTAAGCGGCCATCTATCACGTATGAATCTAAGAGTAGCATTAATTAAATATTCATTGAGAATACCGTGTTTTCTCTTTAAATTTAAATACATTCGACCCAAGTCGTCATGAGACGGGATCTTCAAATCTATGAGATTATTGTTTTTAAACAACGCTCTCCATACAAAGAAGTCATACTCAGTTTTCTCTCCCGGAATTTGGATGAATACTTTATAGCCGCCTAAATCCTCTACCTTAATCACCCGAAATGTACGATCTAGTATGTCAATAGGTGGCTTAGACAGCTTATCTCTTATTTGTTCTCTCGAAGGAATAGGGTCAAATACACCACTTGCATCAATAATTTCACTATTAATTATTTTGTTCTTAACTCGTTCAATGTACTTTTCCATCGTAATACGTAACTTCGACTTTCTAGGCAGAGGCGTCACCCTACATCAATATAAGACTATACACACTTAAAAGCTGGTTGGGTATAGATAGAATGTCTGTGGACAGAGTACATAGCTTCAATAAAATGGTTCAATAACTAGGCTGTGTTTTTTCTACCCCGCCCTTTATGGTTCTCCTCCACTTTATCCATAACAGAGTTACTCTTGCTATAATTACTGCTATTAGTATTAGAGTTAGTGCTGTGGTTATAGTTGCTGGTACTAAGTGGGTACTGTTTACTGCATAGTATAGTATATCAGTATATGCTAGCAGTAGGATCCATGCAGTCATAATCCCTATATCATATACTAGGTTTACAAGCTTCTCCTTAGGAAGCCCTGGTAGATAAAATATCATTGGAGCCTTGGCTTCAACAAGTATGAATATAAGTGTTATACACTGAGCACCAACCATGTATGGGAACGTTATTTTTAGGAAGCTATCTAGGGTATCCCATCTATCAGGAACACCATTGATATCATAGTGTACTGGAACAAGTTCTGGGAGGTAGGGTAGGAGGTAAAGTGTAAGAGTTATTGATAGGATTGGAGGGAGTATTGCAAACAATATTCTAGAGGGAGAAGGCTTAACCGGTGTAATCCTCCTAATCTTCTCCCCAACAACCTCCTTCGGCTCCACAGCCTTAAAACCTAGTTCTCTCTCAGCCTCCCTAGAAGCCATGTATACTAGAACTATGGTTAAACCAATAGTCATCCCAAGGATAACGAGGATAAACACCATAAGGTTGGTTATAAACATTGAGAGAAACAATACAACAACTCCAGTTAATACTAGAGTAAGGCCTGATAAACGATTATACTTAACCCAAAGCCTCCTAGAAGAAAGAGTATATCCTATCGGAAACCAAACAAGAGGTTCCGTGGAATCCTACTAGCCAATAAATAGAGCAACATACCAGAGACTATAAGGACTAAGCTAATAATTATCATCAAGGGATACATACCAGAAACCCTTAACCCTACCCCATTATCACTAACTAATACTATCTACTATAAACCATATAAATAACTGATCCATGGATCTGGTACAGAGTACAACAAACAAATATCCTTAGCCCGGGAAACAACTGTTTATAGTTCCTCCACCCATGATCTAGCTCTTAAGTTTATCTAGTATGGTTTCAATAATCTTTATAGCTTCATTAAATGCTTCAATACCTTTCCTGGATGGCTTATATAGAGTATCTCCATCGGCATAAACTTTCTCTAATAAACCCTCACTAGTCATTCGGTAAATAACCGTGTATACTGTAATTGTTGCTGGTTTGAAGCCAAATTTTTCTCTAATAAGCTTTTTAACATCATAGGCTCTAGCAGGACCGTGATCTATTAGGACTTTAACGATATATAGCCATAGATTATCTATTGTAATTTTCTTCCTAAGTCTTTCAAGAGCCTTAGTAGTCAATAGATCTACACCTAGTAATCTTTCCTTGATTATATTTATGAGTATAAAACTAGTTAAGACTTTAATTATGGACACGTTCTTGTTTATATGCTATGTTATGATTTATTGCTGAAACATTTATATTTATCTA
>JAGGXK010000085.1 GCA_021163115.1 Desulfurococcales archaeon
ACAATGCCCCGATCCCAACTACAGCTAGAGGGGATAGGCTGTCCCGATCTCTTCTAAAACCAAATAGCCAGCCCCATCTAACCAAGTATTCACCAATCCACAGTATCACTGCTGGAAGCAATCCAACGATCATCATGATAGCTACATCCTTATGTTTAATATGGCCAAGCTCATGCCCTATAACTGCTACAACTTCATCTTTGGGCATTATATTCAACAACCCTCTAGTTACTGCAACCTTATATCCAGTCAGCATGTTTCCGTAAGCAAACGCATTAGGTATAGAGATATCTGCAATCATTAACCTAGGGGGTTTGATTCCGCTCCTCATCGAGATATCTTTTACTGCTTGATGCAACCAACTATAGTTCACGGAATCAGCTGGCCTAACCTTATACATTGCATCGATTACATAGGGTGAGATAATCCACTGGAGTATGTAGATTAATGTAATAAATATTATTAGATGCCACAAGGAGAACATGCCTAGATAGTTAAGGATAAGATAAAGAATCAGAGCCGAAATGCCTGTAACTAGGGCTATAGTTAAAAACATTGATGCATATAGTTTGCTGAAACCGTTCATAACATATTACCCCCGTTCCATGTAATATTCTGCTATATATCACCTATATACCATATAGATACTGAAACACCCCCTTTAAAACTATCATTAAGGCCAATGATTTTCTTAGAATATAGGAAAGTGGTGGTAGTATATTGTCTGGAGCAGTTGTAATAGCAGTATTAGATAGGGAAGGACGCATAATAGATTATGTAGCTCCAATGAATATAGGCTTCTCAATAATTAAGGAGTCTATTCAGGTAGGATACGATATATACAGGACTATAGAGTTTATAACAAAGAACCTAGGATTTAAAGTACCCAAGAATATTACAGTAAACTATATGGATCAAGAAATCACGGTTATACCTAGGAGAAACAGTATAATTGTTTCAATAACACTGCCACCCACACAAGTTGTTAGTGGCCCAGGTAAAGCAACTGTAGAAGCCTAGGAGAGATGTAATTAAAAGTCTTTTTATTTAAAAACTTTTAATGTACCTGATTCTAATCTAGGTGTAATAATGTTAGCTACCCTTGATCAGATCTTCGAGGTCGAAGCTAGGATAAAAATTATGAATAACTACCTCAAGAATATCAGGAAGAGGATGGACATTATAAGGAGGAAGATATTTGAGGTAGAGGAGTCGAGGAGGGATACACTCATTAAAGAACTAATGTCTTTAGATGATCTTTATAACCGTGTTGCAGTAATAATTAGTCGATATAAAGGTGTTATAGAGTCAAATAGATCAAATAATCCGCCTCTAGACCGTGGTAGTTCTATTACTTCTTTGACACATGCTTGCCAAGCAGTTTGTAGAAATTATTCCATATAGCTAGTTTTACATCCTCTATGGATACCCTATGAATATCTGCGAGGAGCTTTACAGTATCTTTAACGTGGAGAGGGCTTAGTTTTAAGCCCCTATAATTATATGGTGCATCACTCTCTGTTATAACAGAGTCTATAGGAGTCTTCATTAATATCTCTCTATGTTTCTTCTGGATCTTCCAGGCAGGGTTTGCTCCAATGTAATATCCCGCCTCTATGATCATCTCTAATACATGAAGAGGGCCTGTATACCAGTGGAAATAGGCCTTATCTATATTGTTTCTAATAAGTAGATCAAAAACCTCCTTCCATGTACCAGCTGTATGTAGGTTTAATACTAGATCGTATTCCTTTGCTAGTTCTAAGAATTTGTTAAAGAATATTCTCTGTTTCTCAATAGTTTCTGGGACAAACCGTTTATCAAGCCCTATTTCTCCCAGGCATACTATATCATATTTCTTAACCAATGATACTATAAAATCCAGATCTTCTCTTGAAGAATCCTTTATAGACCAGGGATGAATACCTATACAAGGGATCACGTTATTGAGTTTCCTATAAAGTTCTATAGATGCTATACTTGATTCAACATCATCCGAGACAATAACAATTATGGTATCTTCTTCAAATTGTTTTAAGGTATCAATAGGTATTTCGTGGCAGTGGCAATGCATATCAATATAACAAGTACTACTCAAAATCCTTCACCATAGGTATAAATATATGTGATCTTATTGGCCCAAGCACATCATATTCTATACTATATTCCTTGTTAGCCTCTAATGTTGTTTCCAAAATACCTTTTTCTCCAACAACTCTTACAAAACCCTTCTCTAGCACCTTTAATATAATCCATTTATCAGCTATTCTAATCTCTAATTTATCCCTGGAATAGTTAATGAACCAGTATAGTAGACTGGGGTTGTTCAAGAGTCTTGAAAGTATGTTTTCTGTAAATACGTTGTTTTTCCCAAGAATTGATCCTACGGCTTCATCTATGAACCTCTTTATATTACTTGTTCCTACCTTTATGTTATTTATGGTAATTGTTGATCTAATAAGTGTTTGAATCAGAGATTCTTTATCGAGACTAGATACAAGGGGTGGGTATAGATCTAGTTTTTTGGGTAGAGATAGATCAATAATGATGTAGTTGTCATAAATAGAAGAACTTATTCTATACTTATAATACCTAATAATATTTTCAATATCTATAATTAGGCTTTGATCAAGATCGTGTTGGTAGACAACCGTGTAGTTACTGCCTTTACGTATATTATACTTACCTATAAGGCACATGATATTCTCTACAGGCTTTGTTGTATCCCATCGAGTAATCCTTTGTGCGCCCCACGTGAATTCGCCAAAGTATTCTCCATTACATACAACTCTGTATGGCACAGGAATTTCGATCTCGATACTATAAGTTAAGGGAGTATTTGTATCAATGAAATCCTTTAAAACCCATAATTCATGGTCAATGGCTTCAACAGCTACTTTACCACATTTCTTGTTAAGGCATGTACATAAGACTTCATTGTTTTCTATTCTACACTTCAACAATGCTTCTTTCACAACACTATCCCCCTGCCATTATTACCTAGATAACCTTTAAGGAATATAGTTTATAGACTCTACTGCTATTTATTAGTAGGGATGATGAGTTTGCCGATTTCCGTAGCTTGATGCGGTATCTCCCGAATCTGACTAGATGTAATATGGTGAGATCAATTGGTTAAGATAAAGCTTGTAATTCTCGACTATGATCTCACTTTGATAGATACGTTTATTGATTTCTATGATGCAATAAACAGAGCTCGTATGATCCTAGGTGGAAAACCCTTAGATTATGATGAGTTTGTAGAGATGTTTAATAATGATTCCTTATCATATAAAGCCCCGCCATCAAATACCGATCCTGTTAGGTTTTGGAAATTATTTCGTAAAATCTATGAGACTAAGTATGGTATCCCAGTTAAAGGTGCTCACAGATTTCTTTCCTGGATAAAAATGTATGGTATCAAAGTAGTTGTTATGACAGGTAGAGAAGTTCATCCAGATAAAATATGGTTTGAACTAGCAAGATTCGATCTTGACTGGGGGATCGATGAAGTCTATACTATGTATTCATTAAAGCTCCTAGGGGGTTCCGAGGAATACTTATTTGACAAATCCTGGATGATCAAGTTGTTGTTGGAGAAGTATTCAGTAGAACCACATAAAGCATTGATGCTAGGAGACTATTGGCTCGACGCAGAAAGCAGTTCTAGAGCAGGAATAAAATTCATTGGTGTATCAGCTAAGGGGTTACGTAAGCAAAAGTTATTAGAAAAGGGAGCATTAACCGTTGTAGATGATCTTGAGGAAGCCCTATATAGTATCTATAAATTATTTGGCCCCCTCTCTATGTAAAGTATTAGAAAATTGGTAATTATAATAGATAGTGTATTGAGTTAAAAACTAGTGTTTGCTAACAAATCCTAGGATAACATATCTTCCATCACTATTCATTGTTATAAAGCCGTTCTCGGATAACGTTATTAATGCCTTCCTTATCTTGTCCTCACTAGCTAGTCCCGACAGTATGGTATGTATTTCCCTAAGGTTCATGGGCTTATCTCTTAGTAGATCAAGGATAATATTCATTAGCTCATCTTCATTAGGTGCGGTCATTAAAACAATGTCATCATCTTCATAAAGTTTTCTTAACCTAATTTTGTTCATGAAGTATTTAATTTCTTCCTCAGACAGGTTTATATTACCTCCTGGATAGCCCATCCCGGTTTTCCTCCATGGATTCTTTTTAAGCACTTGTTTTCCTTATATTATTAGGGGTTGGATATTCTTTTCGGTTCTTCTAATAACGTGTATATTGATCTCTATTTGGTTATTTATTAAGTTTATTTAATTACACCAATAGAAATTAATATACTTAGTACGAGGTGGATTATGATAAGGGATTTAGCAATAATATTCTACTATTCGCCGCTGAACAAGTATAGTGTAAACGCCATAGTCGCTGCAGTTGATGTGCTTCAGATTGGCGATATCTATCTTGTGGATGAAAAAATAGGGCTCTTAAAGGTGGTAAGATATCTTTCTAAAAAATATAAGCGTGTAGTTGTTGGAATTGGATTTAATACACTCATGTTAGCTGATGACAGCTTTCTTTATACCCTTTTAGAGCTGAACAGGGGTAAACCAGGTAATATAATAACACTTGCGGGGGGGCCTCACGCATCAGGGGATCCTTTAGGCACTATTCTTAAGCTAGGATTTGATATTGCAATAATTGGTGAGGGGGAGCAAAGCATTCAGGAATTACTTAGAGCTATTATTGATGATAGGGATTATTGTAGAGTCAAAGGAGTGTTTACAGTATCCGACGGAAAGATATGTTTTAGTGGAAGACCTAGGCCTATAGATCTTAATAGATTTCACCCCTTTCCCTTCTGGAGACATCTCTTTAGCCCTATTGAAATAACAAGAGGCTGTCCATACGGGTGTTTTTATTGTCAGGTAAGTTATATGCATGGATTTAAACCTAGGCATAGAAGTATAGACAAAATACTATACTATTCAGAGATCATGGCTAGGGAAGGGTTTAAGGATATACGATTTATAACACCAAATAGCTTAGGCTACGGGATCTATCATAGAGATGAGAAGCCACGTATTGATATTATTGAGGAGTTTTTAAGCAGGCTATATGCAATTATAGTTAAGAAGTATGGTGGCAGGATCTTCTTTGGAACTTTTCCAAGTGAGATAAGGCCTGAGCATCTCGACTATGAAGTTGCTAAGATGTTGAAGAAATATGTGGCTAATAAGGAAATAATTCTTGGCGCTCAATCAGGGAGTAATAAGATCTTAGAGATCATGAGGAGAGGGCATACAATAGAAGATGTATACAACGCTGTTGAAGCATGTATTAAAGCAGGTTTTATACCAAGTGTAGACTTTATCATAGGACTCCCCTATGAAGATGAAGAAGATATAAAGCTAACACTCAAGGCTATGAAGAAAATAGTGAGTATGGGAGGTAAAATACACTTACATACATTCCTTCCACTACCTGGAACCCCCTATACCAACAAGCCCCCGGGAAGAATACCTAGTTGGGTGAAAAAGGAGGTTTTCAAGCTAATCGGGAAAGGAGCAGCCTATGGTCAGTGGATCCAGCAGGAGAAAATAGCTAGAAAAATAGATGAGCTTAGAAGAAAGGGATTAATATTATCTGGTTCAATGGATCGATTATAATAATGTTCTATGAAATATTATTATACCAGCTATATAGATTGGGTGAGAGCTATGGGTATGAATAATAATATAGATGAGTTTGTAAACGTTGTTGGAGGGTCAAGTAAAGGAGTTATAATAAGCATCTTTGTTAAACCAGATTCACCTAAGGAGGAACTTGTTTTTGAGGGGAATGAGCTCATCTTTTACACCATGGAACCTCCTGTAAAAGGTAGAGCGAATGCAGCTCTGATTAGGTTCTTTGCAAAAATCCTTGGCATACCTAGATCAAGGATCTCCATCATTTATGGAAAGAGAGACAGGTTAAAGAAGATCCTTATCATGGATGCTACCATGGACTATGTTGTAGAGAAGCTAAGGAGGTATTTCAAAGAATATTCTAAACATAAATAGCCTAGATACGCTATTAAACTAACACTGTAGACTGCTAAAACATTTTTGGAGGGGATGAACTTTTACAATACAGCCCGCATCTGTTAAGGATCTAATAGAACAGATATATAGTATGACTCTTGAAGCACGCCAAATAATCTCTGCCTATATACATAAGACACCAGTTATCACTATTGCTTCTTTAAACGATGTTGTTGGCAAACAAGTGTTTCTTAAGCTTGAGAATCTCCAGAAAACAGGAGCCTATAAGGCCAGAGGAGCTAATTTTAAGATCAAGAAGCTTTTAGAGAAACAGGAGTTGAAAGGAGTTGTAGCTGCTTCCTCAGGGAATCATGCCCAAGGAGTAGCCTATGCTGCTAGAGTAAATAATGTTCCTGCAGTAATTGTTATGCCTACAACAGCTTCGCCGACCAAAGTACTTTCTACGAAAAGCTATGGTGCAGAAGTAATTCTCTATGGTAGAATATATGATGAGGCATATGAGAAAGCCCTTAGTATTGCCCAGGAGAGAGGATACACGTTTATACATCCCTTCGATGACCCAGTAATAATTGCTGGTCAAGGAACGATAGGTCTAGAGCTATTGGAGCAGGTCAGGGGTTTAAGAGAGGTTTTAGTACCCATCGGTGGTGGGGGACTTATTTCAGGAATAGCTATTGCTTTAAAGAAGGCTGATCCATCAATTAGAGTTGTAGGTGTACAGCCAAGGAATGCTGCCTCAATGAAATACTTGATCGAGGGAAGGCTTAGCGGATACAAACCTGGAATAAGTATAGCTGATGCTGTGGTTGTTAAGAAGCCTGGGGAGATCACATCAGCTATAGTAAAGGAGCTTGTGGATGAGATAGTTCTAGTAGATGAAGAGGATATATCATATGCAGTGTTCTTCCTCCTAGAAAGGGGGAAGACCATAGCGGAAGGTGCTGGAGCACTACCTGTTGCAGCTCTGTTGTCAGGAAAATATTTTCCTGAAAAAGAACCTGTTGTATGTGTTGTTAGTGGAGGCAATATTGACCCCACTATACTCTCTAGGATAATAATTCATGAGCTGGCAAAAGATGGGAGACTTGTAACTATAAGAGGTGTTGTAGATGATAGGCCTGGTGTGCTAAGGAATATAATTGATGTATTAGCAAGCTATAGGATAAACATTGTTGATATAAAACATGATAGAACGTTCCCGCATATACTTCCAACAAAAGCTTTGCTAGAGCTAATATTCGAAGCAGCTGATCCGGGTTTAGTGGAAAAAGCATTAAATGATCTTATTAAAAAAGGATATAAATTCAGTATTGTTGAGTAAGTAACTTTACCTTCTCCTACCAATATACTTTGATATGATCTGCATGAAAGGCGGCAGTGATCTTGTTTGTAGATATACTCTCCCAGGTCCCTCAATCTCTATAACAAGTCCTTCGCCGCCAAAGAGGAAGCTTTTTAACCCACCAAAACGCCTAACATCCCATCTCATACCATCATCCATTGCTACAAAGTGGAAGTTATCTACAACAATTCTTTCACCAGGCCCTAGATCCCTCTTTAATATACTGCCATAGCTACTGATCCATACACTGCCAACACCCTTAGCTTTCAGCCAAAATAGTTCTCCCTCTGCCAGCAATCCTTTAAATCCTCTCCATGCAACACCTAGTTCTATGTCACCATGATGGGCAAGATAGCTTGTATCCTGGATGATAAGGCTTCTCGAACCATCTAGTACAGCATATTCTATATCACCAGGTAGTGATGGGGCAAACCATACTTCCCCCCCTCTAGGCCCTGCTATGAAGGTGTTCATGAATATTGATTCTCCTCCTAAGAACTTCCTTGCAAGTGCTCTTCTTAAGCCGCCTGTGTGTGTTTTCACATCAACATCTCCAGCCATGTAAACCATGGCACCAGGTTCTGCAGTAACAGATTCATTTGGCCCAAGTTCTATTCTCAGAATTGAGTAAGAAGGTTTTGCTATAACTTCCCACTTCATATTATTATCCTCTATAACTTGTTATAGTAGTTTCAATAATTATATTCTAGTCTAGTATTTATATCTAGTTTTATAACAGCGTAGGAGATTTTTAATCGCGTCTTATCAAAAACTAGTGTTATCTCTTTGGCTAGTTAAGGATTTCAAGTAATTCATAGAGACTTGAAATACTATGGTCTGCATAGCTACATAAATTACTACATGGCTCCATAATTATACTCTTTCCAACAACATTAAAGACAGGTATATCCCACTTACTATCTCCTACATATACGGTGTTTTCCTTAGGTATACCCAGTGATCTATATACATACTTTATGATCTCCGGCTTCTCCTTTAATGGAACCCAGGCTTTTCCGCCAGGTATTAGCTCATTGTTGTAGAAGAGTAGTTCATTGTATAAGCATATATCAGCTCCTATTTCTTTGCAGATCCTCTTTACAAGTAGTCCTATACCACTGCTAATAACTCCAATAATGTATCCTCGTTGTTTCAGTAGCTTAACAACTTCAACGGATTCATTTCTCACTCTGATACTTTTTAAAGCCTCTATAACATCCTTTTTTGTAATTCTTTGTCCCCAAGAATTAATCATTAGGGCTACATCGATCTTCATCCAATCGAGGTATGTTATTAACCCTTTATCATATAGTTCTGCAAAATAGGAGTTATCTATACTGCCAAAATATCTATGAAGTACAAGCCAGCTACTTCCATCTATTGTAAGTACTCCATCACAGTCAAAGAAGATTATTTTCTTCATAGCTAACTAACCTTGTTTATGTTGTTTTCAAAAGCCCATATAAGCGTTCTAGGAAGGCTAGTGCACTATACTTTTCTGAATACTTTATTGTCTTATCTATCTTGATCTTTAGCTCCGCCCCTTCTTTCGTAGTTGTTAATATAGCCTTCAACCCATTGTATTCTATCTTTACAGAGTTCTCATTAATTATGTCTATTTTTGCTTCAGGGAGAATTCTAGATACTTGTTCCGAGATCTTCCTTAACTCGCTAACACTTAGTATGCCACTCTTTATTTCTGATAAACGTTTTTTAGCAGCATTAACCACATCTGGTAGATCAGAGTATTTATCTAAAACCTCCTTAAGTATATCCTCTATAATATCAAGTGCATTTATTGACTTAAGAGCACTGACCACTAGATCAAAGTCATCGCTTTGAATATATTTTCCTAGATTATTGGGATCTCCTCCAAATACACTAAATTCATACTTATCCTCAGCCATAGCAATTAGTCTTCTTATTTCATCTAAAGTTGATGCAATCTTCTTTCTTGTTCTACTATATTCTGCAAGCCTAGGATTTATGATGTGCCTTAGAAAATCCGGTCTTGCCACGTTGATCACCTTGCTTATCGGGTATACTGGTTGTTTCGTATGTATTTATGAACCAAGATATTTAATAACCTCTCTATAGCTATCTCTATGCAGGAAGACTATTCAAAGATAACTTAGATGGGATGTCCGCTTGGCTAGACATAGGAAGAGAAAGCATTCTTGGAATCCTTATACAAGTGAAATCCAGAGACTAAGCATCTACCCTCGAGTCCAAGTTCCCAGGGATGAAAATAGGTTAAGAAAAGGAGATGTTATTGAAATAGTAGTAAACGATATGGATGATAAGGGTAGAGGTGTAGCAAGTTACAGAGGATACAAGGTCATTGTATATAATGCAAGCGTTGGTTCAAAGGTTCGAGTAAAAATTACCAAAGTTGTAGGAGAAACAGCATTTGCTGAAATAACTGATACAATAAGTGAAAGCAGTATTGAATATTAATTCACTTCCCCTATAAAATACTAGAATGGAGCAGTCATTAAGATGAATAATACGCGTTATAATGTTTTAAACAAGCTATTAAGAAGGCTAGAGAAGAAAGGGATCAAGAGAAGATATATAGAAGCATTGCTTTCAGGAGAGTTTGTAAAAGATGAATATGTTTCTTGGATTGTTATTGAGGAAGCCAGAAAGCTTGATCCAGAGATAGTGCTTGAGGACGAGATTGGAGGTATTGATGTAGAGCCAGTGTATGTATTGTTACTGAAAATAGAGGATATACTAATAGGTTACTGTGCTGCACCTAATAAACACCAAGTGAAAATATATGATAAAGTAAGAAAACAACAAGCTATAAATGAATTAACAAGTTTTTTAGAAGAATATAGTCTTTAAATCCCTCTTACTATACTCTATACCAATACATTTCTTTTAGAAAACAATGCTATAACCTTAAAAATTCCCCTAAACATTAAAGGATTTTAGCTAAGGGTTTTTAGATTGCTTGGTGGGTACCTGTGGCTAGAGATGAGATACTTAGTGAGTGTATTGGTAGAGTAAAGGAGCTGTTTGCAAACTATAATCCATACCCCTACATAGACTTGGATAAACAGAAACATGTAGTGCTTCATAGTGTTAAAAAGATTATTGAAGAAAATACACCCGAGATCAAGTGGAATAATAGAGTATATGTTGCTGGAAGAATAATGGCTGTCAGGATCCATGGGGGGCTAACCTTTGCAGATCTATATGATGATGGATACAGGATCCAGTTGTATGTAGAAAAGAAGACTGTTGGTGATGGGAAGTATCAATGGTTTACAGAAAATATACGTAGGGGAGATATTATATGGGCTACCGGCTACCTTGTTAGAACTAGGCGTGGAGAACTTAGTGTAAAAATAGATGATTACAAGCTGTTAACAAAATGTATGATCCCACTCCAGCATACATGGATAGGTATAGCTGATCCGGAGCTAAGGCTTAGAAAGAGATACCTTGACATGGTTCTTAATCTAGAGGTATATGAGACTATTAGAACAAGGTTTAACATAGTGAAGGAGATAAGGCTATGGATGTATAGTCAGGGATTCTATGAAACAGATACTCCTATACTCCAGCCAGTATATGGTGGTGCAGCAGCAAAACCATTTAAAACCTATGTGAATGCACTGGATGAAGTATGGTACCTAAGAATAGCTCCTGAGCTATATCTTAAGAGACTTCTTGTTGCAGGCTACAATAAAGTATTTGAAATAGCAAAGGTTTTTAGAAACGAGGATATTGATGTGACTCATCATCCGGAGTTTACTATGATGGAGGCATATATAGCGTATGCTGACTACAATGATATGATGGATCTAGCTGAGAAGCTTATAGCTAACTTGGCACTAAAGCTTAGAGGTACATATATTATTAGATATCCCGTGGACTTGGAGAGGGTTGGACTAGAATATATTAGATCACTGGATGATGACGTATTACGTGAAGCACTTGAATATACTCTATCAAGTTATTTAAGACATGGAAAAGTACAGGTATCTAGGAGATTGTTTAACGAGTTTAAGACTAGTCCTATAAAGTTTTTAAAGAAGAAGACTGGTGAAGCAAGGTTATTCCTAGAGATTGATCTTAAGCCACCATATCCAAGGATTAAATTGTTTGATCTGCTAAAACAGTATGCAGGAATAGATTCTGAGACAATTAGTGATGAAGAGATCAGGAGGCTTCTTGAAGAAAAACAGATCATTATTAAGGGTGGGTATAATAGAGATATAGCTCTTGTAAAGCTCTTTGAACACTATATTGAGAAGAAACTTGTACAGCCAACATTTGTAATAGATTATCCAAGGGGATCGTCTCCACTAGCTAAGCCCCATAGAAGAGACCCTAGACTTGTAGAGAGATTTGAATTATTTATAGCAGGTCTTGAAGTAGCTAACGGGTATACTGAACAAAATAATGCATTTGAACAATACATGGCCTTTAAGGAGCAGGAGGCTAGACGGAGGCTAGGAGACGAGGAGGCACAGGAACCTGATTATGACTTTGTTGAAGCATTATGTGTAGGGATGCCGCCTGCAGGAGGTATAGGTATAGGTATAGATAGGCTGGTAATGTTATTTACTGGGTCAACAAGCATTAAAGAAGTAATACCATTTCCGATGGTTAAGAGGAGGAAAACAAGCTAATATTTTTAGCATTGCATCTATATTCGGGGCTATGTGGGTGATTCTTCCTTATATAATGCGGCAGTGGTTAGTCTACGTTAAACATATTGTTGTATAAAGCATATTCTTTATTAGGATTGAATAGGGATATTCTTAAAGTGATCACTGTATTGATCGGTGGTTATTGTGGCGGGAATAGATTTCTCTAAAATGCCATGGAGTCTTATAAGGGATCCTGTATACAATTATATCGACTATAACAAGGTTGTTGAAAAACCTGTTATAGACTCGGCGGCTGTTCAGAGGCTTAGGTGGCTTAGACAGTTACAGCTTGCGAACATGGTATATCCTGGAGCTGATCATTCGCGGTTTCAGCATAGTATAGGTGTAATGCATCTAGCAGGACTTTTTGCACAAACTCTTGTACGTGAATACTTCAACATTAACGGGAATCCGGGTTATAGCTTTGATGATCTAGTGGAGATAGCTCGTATTGCAGGACTATTACATGATGTAGGCCATGGCCCCTTTAGCCACGCTTTCGAAGAAGCTATATATTGGCAAAAGAAGCTTCCTATAGAAGATCATGAAGAAGCAGGTTATTACTTAGTCAAGTATAGTGAGGTAGCTGATATTCTTGAAAAACATGGTATACTAGATCCTGTTCTTCAGATACTTTCAAGCAAGAAACCTAATGAGGAATCGATAACCCTTATTAGGAAAACGGTGAAGGAGTGGATCTATCCAGCAGATGTAATGGATTTTCTTATGAGGGATAGCTATTACACGGGTACACGAGAGTATGGCGTTGTTGACTATGAGAGGCTTATAAAATTAAGTCATGTTGATCCAAGTGATCCTTCATCTATATGCTTGGAGGAGAAAGCACTTGGTGCTTTAAGCGGCTATTTAAGAAGCAGGATAGCAATGTTTGAGAATGTATACATACATCCAGTTTCAGCTATTTTCAGTTATACTGCAGTACTTATGCTACAACTAGATGATGAGCTGACAAACTATTATAGTGAAGCAATTGAAGCTCTTAGCCAAGGTGATCCAAGTAAGTATCTAAGACTAACAGACTATAGTGCACTTGAACATGCTCTTCAAGCGGCTAGAGAGACAGGTAATGATAGGTTGAGAATGCTTGCAGAAAGTATCTATGGTAGGAGGTTATTGTGGAAGCTACTATACGAGTTAAAGACAACTATTGAGCCTAGGCAGTTAACAAGCCTAGCCACAAGTATTCTCCTCAAGAAAAGCCGTGACCTTGTTAATGAAATAGAATCAAGTCTTAAAGATAGATTAGAAGATACCATCCTCTCTGAGTATAAAGAGGAGTTCTGGGTATCTATTAACACATTGAAGCCTACACCCCCTGTACCAACAGGTGTAATTCAGCTATGTAGTATGCAGGAAGGCAGGGTTGCCAGTTCATCAAGCCTTACAATAGCTGATTTCCTTGAGAGGGAAGGTATTAAGTTAAAACTTATAGTAAGAATATATGCACCAAGGGAGATCATAGGTGATCAGGAGAAATACAGGGTTGCTGAGAAAGTAGCATATGAAACACTTGTCGAGTATATACGTCCTACAGGATTATTTACAGGGATAACGATGTAGCTTTTTCTAAAATATCGGGTTAAATAAGAATATAGTTAGTATAGTTATAATAGGAGGCTGGTAGTGTGAGTGAAGTGAAATTCTATGTCATAGATGTTCCTCTTCCAAAGGATAGTAATGTAATAATTGGGAGAAGTCACTTCATAAAAACAGTTGAAGACCTCTATGAGGCCTTAGTAACTTCTGTTCCGGGAATAAAATTTGGTTTTGCATTCAATGAGGCTAGTGGTGACAGGCTTGTTAGATGGGATGGTAATGATGAGGAACTAGTAAAGACTGCTATAGACACCGCTATGAAAATTGGTGCAGGCCACATCTTTGTATTATTTATTAGAAATGCTTGGCCGATAAATATACTGAATACACTTAAGAATGTGCAGGAGATTGTTGAATTATATGTTGCTACAGCAAATCCTGTACAAGTAATAGTAGTGGAAACAAAACAGGGTAGAGCAATAATTGGTGTGGTCGATGGATATACTCCAGTTGGTGTTGAAGGGGATGAGGACAAGAAGAAGCGGTATGAGTTTCTGAGAAGGATAGGATATAAGAAATAATGTCATTGTATCAATGAACTAGAATTTTTTCCTAGGTAGATTTATTTATCAAAAATCTTATTAGTGAATAAAGATCATCAACTATGTTTATTGTTGTAAACAGTTTATAAGGGACGTTAACAATTTTAGAGGAACCAGTGTTTTCACAAGCCTAGCTAAGGCGTACTCAAAATGGCTATTCAGGAAATGTTACCTCCACTACGTGTTGAACATAGTGCTTTAACTATAGATCTTGTAATTAAAGAGGATGATGGCCTAGCTTGGATTGATGGTGATAAAGTAGTTATAAATGCTCGCTGGCTAACAAATCATCCACCAAGCATAGAGGAGATTGTCGAAGAAATTAATAGATCCGTTATACACGAGATTATAGAACATATAATAGGGCTTGAACATAGGCATGCAGTATATGCCGAGACCATAGTATATGGTAGTCCATGGTATAGGAGAAAACACTAAGAAACAATTTCTCTTCTACATTAATGTTTAATTAGGTATTACAATAGTAGACTTACCAGTATAGATGTTTTCCTATGAAAAATAATGGTGATGGCATTGCCAAGGATCTTTGCAAGGATCGAGAAATATAAGCCAACAGTCTATGAAGATAAAGGCTTAATGATTAAAGGTTTTAGTGTAGAGGATCTGGATTGGAGAGAAGTCGTTGTAAGAGTTAGTCGTGAGCGACTACTTAACCGTATGATTACAGAGGCTTCACGCCTAGCCTACGAGTATAAGACAAATAACAACTATGTATTTGCTATCATAGAAGCACCTGGCCTTGTTGTTGTTGAGGGGGAAGGTGATGTAGAAGGTTATGAAACAATACTATCACCTATACCGGCGAGGTTAATTAAGATAGTTTTTTACAAGAAGGAAGAGGATGGAGATAGGTTAAAGATTGTCAAGGAAGTTTCCATACCAGAGCAGTTCTACATACTTGATGGACTAATAAGCTTAACTGAACCTATTGAATATGATCTTGTCGAGCTAGTTACTGATAAAGGATCTAGGCTAATGCTTAGAGAAGAACTATACATACCTGTGGTAAGCAAGTTAGCTGTAAAAATTGCGGCGAAGAAGAAAACAAAGAAGTCTAAAAGAAAGAGGAGGGAAAAGACCGCTAAGAAATCGTCTAAGAAAAAAACTAAGAAGAAAACTAGGCGTTCAAAGAAAAGGAAAAGAAAGAAAAAGTCTAGGAGATCCAGGAAGAAATAACAGCTTTGTTTCCAACGAGTTTATTACACATCCACTATCATTAGCTCGATCTAATATTCTTGAGAAAACATTATTTCTTATAGCCTGCTCTTATGTTTAATGCGGTGATAGTTTTGGAGAGAAAGCCTATCCATATAAAGGCTAAGCCTGAGGATATAGCCAAAAATGTAATAGCTGTTGGAGATCCTGGGCGCGTAGAGATACTTATGGAGCTGCTTGATGATGCAAAGATTGTTAATAAACACCGTGGTTTCATCATAGCAACAGGTTTTTATAAGGATACAAGAGTGTCTATTGCAACCCATGGTGTTGGAGGGCCTTCAGCAGCCATTGTATTTGAAGAACTTGTAATGCTTGGTGCTAAAAATATTGTTAGACTTGGAACAGCCGGGGGGCTTGTTAAGGAGCTGGATATAGGCTCTATCTATGTTGCTACTGGAGCAGGAGGCATAGTAAATGGTGGGGGTTTAAGTCTTTATGCCCCTAATTATATTCCTGCCGCTTCCCCTGATCCATGGTTAACTGTAGGGATAATGAATTCCCTGAAGAGAAATAAGATCAAGTATTATTATGGCCCCGTCTTTAGTAGTGATTCATTTTATGCAGAGACACCCGGCTTAGCAGAGAAACTAAGTAGTTTAGGATTCAAGGCTATAGAAATGGAGTGTCTAACACTATTTACTCTGGGATGGATGAGAAGCTTTAGAACAGCTGCTGTCCTCGTTATAAGTGATAATCTTGTTGCAGAAGAGTTCGTCTTCTTAACAACCATGGAGCTTAAGGATAAATTTATAGCGGTGGCCAAGGCTATTCTGGAAACCTTCTCTAAACTGAACAAATAGTTTTAAACATAATACTCTACTGTAGTGAAAACTGATTTAAACTAATTTAAGAGAATAACCTACTACTAGTTATTTGCGAGGGTGTTAGAGTGTATGGGGTGCCGATAAAACTCTATAATACACTTACCCGTAAACTAGAACCTATCCAACCCTTTGAACCTGGTATAATACGCGTGTATGTTTGTGGGCCAACAGTCTATGATTACAACCACATAGGGCATGGTAGAACATATGTAATCTTCGATGCATTAAAGAGGTTTCTAAGCCTTGTAGGATATCATGTATACCATGTCATGAACATTACTGATATTGATGACAAGATCATTAATAGGGCTAGAGAAGAGAATCGTGACTGGAGAGATATTGTAGACGAGTTTACAAAGGACTATTTTGAAGTCCTTGAAAAACTCAATGTAAGGGTTGACCTACATCCAAGGGTTAGTGAGCACATAGGAGAGATCATAGAATTTGTTCAGACACTAATTGATAAAGGATATGCCTATGTAGCTCCTAGTGGGAGTGTATACTTTGACGTAGATAAATACCCTGACTATGGCGTCCTTAGTGGTAGGAAAGATAAACAGCTTTGGAGCCAAGAGCAAGAATTTCTGAGTGAAAAGAAGAACCCATATGACTTCGCTCTATGGAAGGCTGCTAAGCCAGGTGAACCATACTGGGAGTCTCCATGGGGAAAGGGGAGGCCTGGATGGCATATAGAATGTAGTGTAATGTCATCTAGATATCTTGGTAAACAATTTGATATACATGGTGGTGGGACAGACCTTATATTCCCTCATCACGAGAATGAGAGAGCTCAGAGTGAAGCAGCATTTGGACTAAAACCGTGGGTCAAGTACTGGATCCATGTAGGCATGGTTACAATACGTGGAGATAAGATGAGTAAAAGCCTTGGCAATATCATACCCTTGAGGGAGGCGTTTAAGAAGTGGCATCCTGAAGCAATACGTCTATGGTATCTAAGCCTTCACTATAGAAAACCACAGGACTTTACGGATGAAGCTATGAACCAGATGAATAGGTTCTATGAAAGACTTGTTGCTACAGTTAATCTGCTAAACAAGCTTATAGATGAAGCAGAGAGTCCTCATAGATTATCTGATGAAGACCTGGGGATCCTTGGTAAACTATATAGTATTAGACAGGGCTTCTTAGAAGCTCTTGGAGACGACTTTAATACAGCTAAAGCATTAGCAATGGTACATGAGTTAACCAGTATAGTCTTCAAGCATATACAGTATAAGCCAAAGTATACGCTTGTGGTTAAAGCTTACCAGATACTTAGAGAATTCAACCATGTACTAGGTGTTCTCGATAAATATTTTGAGAAACCAAGTAGGGAATTAGAGACCCTTGTAGATAACTTGGTAGAAGTAATAGTGAAGGTTAGGAAGGAGCTTAGGCAAAGAAGGGAGTACAGCTTAGCAGATAATATTAGAAGTGAGCTTGAAAAACTAGGCATAGTCTTGATGGATAAAGGATTAGAGACTACATGGCTTATTAAGAAATAGAGGCTGGGGAAAGAATAGTTGGTTTCACCTAAGAGGCGTTGGAGAAGTAGTGAAAGAATAGCACTATCCTTTCTAGAAGAGCTAGGGTATAAAGTCATTGAGACAAGGAAGAAGGTTAAGGTAGAAGGCATTGAAATTGCAGAAATAGATGCTGTTGTAGAAGATAGTAAGGGGGAGAAGTATGCTGTTGAGATCAAGGCTGGAAGAATAGATGTAACTGGTATTAGACAAGCATATGTTAATGCAGTAGTTGCTGGGTTAAAACCTCTAGTTATAGCAAAGGGGTTTGCAGATGACTCAGCAGCTGTTCTAGCAGATAAACTAGGTGTAAAGGTTATCCAGTTATCCGACTACTTCCTTGTTGAGACAGAGGAGCTTGAGCTCCTTATACGTAGCTCTATTGAAGAAATACTTCTTGAAACACTAGCAATGTTCATTCAACCGAGGACTCTCTCACCAGAAGATAAAAGAATTATCAAAGAAATAGCCTCAAATCCAACAATATATGATGCTGCTGAATCTCTTGGCATGGATGTAAGAAATATAGTACGTAAGATTAAGCAGTTACAAAATAAGGGTATTTTGCCGCGAAAGATTAAAGGATATAATAGAATAAGACTGTATGCATCAATGCTCCTACTAAAGCAGAAACTTGAAGAGTTAACTACTATGATCAGGAGTGTAGTGGTTAGCGAGGAGTCTAATGAATAAATAGGCTTATATGGTTTTGAAATAATCCACAACCTACCTATTTAACAATGGCAATATTGTTTTTATGAAATTTGATGCAAAATAGTCTATACTATAAGTTTCTGGTATATGGCTAGCAACTAGTTTCTTATATTTATCACTATTATTGATTATATTGATAACTATCTCATCTATCAGGTCTTCAGGCTCCATAGATTCTACTGGAACAACTAACTCATTCTTGTCAAACCATGAACGAGCTGCAAAGTTTTGAGGTAATATAATTATATGTCCTCTAGGAGCTATTCTCTGCAAAACCATGTAGGCTTCATAAGTTTCCCTAAAAAGTATCAAGGCTGTTAGATCCCTTAGGGCTTTGATAGCGTGGTCATTCCATATACAAAACACGTATGGATCACTAGTACAAGACTTTGTAACCACTATTACACGTGATCTAACACCTAGATCGTTTAATGATTTAGCTATTTTAGTATATTTCTCTAATACATCATATTCCTTAGCTACCCCTATTATAGTAAATGGATCCATGATAAGGGTTTCTGTAACAAGCTCTTTTTCGAGAGAAATAAAAGGTAATACAATGTTTTCAATAGTTTCAAAATATTTACCTATACTCTTTTTCACTTCAGGATTAGTA
>JAGGXK010000078.1 GCA_021163115.1 Desulfurococcales archaeon
CCATATGCGGTAAGCCAGGTTATAGGTTATAAAAACTCTCTAGAAGAACTTGCGAAGGAACTGCTTAGCCTGGGAGTAAATAAGATCTTCTACATAGGCTACGGTTCATCATACTATGCATCAATACTTGCAAGCTGACCTCTTATAAGAGTGGTTGGAGAAGATATAGTTTCATGGGCATTGCCGTCGTCAGAGGCACTAATATATTATAACCACTTATTTGACAGAAAGACTGCTGTAATAGGAATATCCAGATCAGGAGAGACGGGTGAAACTCTTACAGTCCTTAAAAAGCTAGAGATAATGGATCCTACACAACCTTGTTATCTATAGCTAAGAGAAGCCGTGGAAGAGATATTGTTGATAAGTACATGTACTTGGATATAGGAAATGAACGTAGTGTTGTAATGACGGAAAGCTTTGTATCACTCTCTCTTGCAGGACTGATGTTGTCGTCAGCACTTGGCAAGCTAGTTAAAGGAATAGACTATATCAAGGAGACCAGCCTGGATCTACTAAAGAGATATGTAGATAAGGCCGTTGTTGAGAGAAACGAGTTTATTAAAGTAGGAAAAAGCTATGCAGAAAACCATATTGAAAGATTTGTATATTTAGGCTCGGGCCCATCCTATTCAATAGCTCTTGAGGGATCATTGAAGCTTAAGGAGACATCATATGTAGCAACTGAGGCATTACATGCACTAGAATTTAGGCATGGCCCCATGGCCACAATTGGTGAAAAACAAGTTGTTATAATAATTAATCCTAGTGGTGATAGCTATGATGTTGTAATGAGGCTTTACAAAGAGGTAAAAGATCGAGGGGGAGTTGTATTAAGGCTTAGTGATGTAGATGCTGGTGAAGATTGCCTAATTCTACCTAGAACAGGTATTGAAGAATTAACAGCCCTGGCAGCAATTACACCGCTCCAGCTACTAGCATACGGATATGCAGTAGCAAGAAATAGAAACCCTGATGCCCCAAGGAATCTAGTGAGATTTGTTGAGAAATTCTAGGCTATGTCTTGTCCAAACAATTCCCTCTCCTAGTACCTAGTATTAAGTAGTTTCCTTGATACTCCCTACTATCTTGTTAACTATCTCCTCCTCTACCCTATAACCAAGCCTCCTTAAAGCATAAATTATTGAACCTAGAATTGCTTGATAACCAATAATAGGCTCTTTTATCACTGCAGATGGCAGGAGCTGTCTTAAGTGTTTCTCAAAACTTTCTCTGACAAATCTTGACTTAAACACGCTTCCCACACCACCAACTATTATTTCTTCATTCTCCATTCCAAGCCTCTTAGCTACAGAGTATGCTGATAAAGCTAGTTCCTTTCCTGCAACCTCCATTATCTCTCTTGACACCTTATCCCCCCTGGCTGCTTCTTCATCAACAATAGTTGCTATTTTTGCGATTGCTGATATATCATTGAATAATCTCCTATGATAAATTATACTTATTATATCGAGTAGATCATCTACACCAAAGAAATCTGCTATCCTCTCCACTAATGAAGTATATTCACCCCTGCCATCATATGCTCTTGAAGCAGCATTAAGTGCCTGTAGAGAAATCCATGACCCGCTACCCTCATCTCCAATAAACCATCCCCAACCACTAGACCTAGTTGTTCTCCCTTCCCTGTTAATACCATATGCTATAGCCCCTGTTCCAGCAATTACAGCGATACCGGGTCTACCCCATGTTACAGCATATAGAGCTGAAACAGCATCATGGATGATATAGGTTTTTTCCGCTGGAAGACCTATCTCCCTTGCATAACTCCTTGCAATCTCAAAATCCGACCTAGTATCCAGCCCGGCCCAACTAATTACTATTAAATCCACTTCACCCAGATCCATACCTGCCTTCTTAACACAAGACACTACAGCATCTCTTATATTGTTTAAAACAATATCCTTATCCAAGATAATATCAGCAGGCCCGGTAACACTATAGCCTCTTACATCCAAGTTTCCATCTACCAAGACAGCAACAGTCTTAGTCTTCCCAGTATCTAGTGCAAGAATATACACAGGCTACACCTAGACCAAAATAATAGAATTACCTGATAAAAGAGTTATCTTTATACACAAATATATTATAGCTACTTCCCCAAAACACTCCATATAGGTAGATAATGAGGTAGAATATTATTAAGAGTAAGAACACACAATCTTATACATCGCTATACTTTATTACTTAGTTATTTGTAAAGAATTCTTGTGGAGGATTTCAGGGCATGTATTATGGTTCAAGAATTATTGTTGCCCTTGATCCTCCTGATGGAGTTAACGTTATTGACTGGTGCCTTAATATTGTCAGGGAAACAAGGGATCTTGTTGCAGGCTATAAAATTGGTTTACCACTAGTGGTTAGATTAAATAGTATGGAGGATCTTTCAATACTTTCAAAAGCCATGGATGGTGATCGGCTTAAAATAGTTGATCTAAAGCTTGCTGATATAGGGAATATCATGGTTTCCGCTGTTAAGCCTTTCATTCATCACGGCTTCAACTATTTTATAGCACACTCCTTCATTGGATGCAGGGATGGACTAGATGTATTGAATAGTTTTCTTAGAGAAAACAATGCATGGTTAATAACCGTTGTAAGTATGAGTCATAGAGGCTCAGTTGAAGCCATGGATGATGTAGTAGAGAAGCTTTTAGAGATATCAGTTAACACAGGAGCCTGGGGTGTTGTAGCACCTGCTACTAGGCCAGAGATCATAAGATTTGTTAGAAAACATATAGGTAGCAGAGCCAAGATACTATCCCCCGGTATTGGCCCCCAAGGAGCTAGGCCAGGGGATGCATTAATGGCTGGAGCCGACTATGAGATCATTGGGAGAATGATCACTAGGAGTAGTGATCCTAGACACGTGGTTGAGGAAATTAATAAAATCCATGAAAGCCCATTGAGGGAGGGATAGGATCCTTGGATCTAAGTGAAATAGCTGTAGAGATCTATAGAAATGGTTTAATAAAATTCGGTGATTTCATACTTACAAGTGGTAGGAGGAGCCCCTATTATATAGATTTGAGGCTTTTGCCAAGCTATCCTAGGCTGTATAGGAATGTAATGAACCATATAATAAATATGGTTAAGGATCTAGACTTTGATGTAGTGGCTGGTATAGAGACTGCTGGAATAGTTCATGCTGCTTACCTAGGCTGTCTCTTAGAGAAACCTATAGCTTATGTTAGGAAGAAAACCAAGGCCCATGGTACACGGAAGCTTGTAGAAGGAGCTGTAGAAAACAAGAACGTATTACTCATAGATGATGTATCAACTACTGGGGGAAGCCTAGAATATGGTGTAAAAACCCTGAGAGAATATGGTGCAATAGTTAAAGATGTGGTCGTCATAATTGATAGGCTAGAGGGGGCTATAGAAAGACTTAGCAAACTAGGTGTTAGATTCCATAGATTAATGGATATAGCATTTATACTAAATATTCTTAAAAAGAAGAAACTAATAACTGAGTCAGAATACAATAGTGTGATAAGACATCTTGAAGGAATATATCTAGGCCATTAGTCTTTAGCATAGATAAACTCTAGCTTAGCAGTAATTAAGTACTTAACAGTTATATTATAGATACAGTTTATAGGTTTAACCTAGCTTATACCATTAAGGTATAGTGTTGAGCAGGCAGAGTACAGGGAGGCAGAAGGGATGACTATAGTCTATGGAGTATTATCAGCAGTAATAGCATCTATTCTTTGGAGCATAAACCCTTCAGTTATAAAACGTTATGGATACGGGGTTTCATCAATAGCCTTAAACGGCCTTAGAGCTCTTATGGCTGCATTATTCCTCCTCATCCCTATAATACTCTATGGGTTTAGAGTTGAGCTCGTCCTCATAGGATTACTATACATACTAGGTTCCGCCATTATAGGGCCTGGTATAGGGGATGTACTGTATATTAAATCTATTAGAAGCATTGGAGCAGGTAAATCCGTCGTCATAGGCTATACCTATGTATTTATTGCACAAATCCTTGCAGCCATATTCCTGGGTGAGGAACTAGGTATAAGTCTTATCATAGGTACCCTGTTGGCTATGCTAGGCATTTATCTAGTATATCGTGGAGAAGACAATAGTGATCTATGTTGGAGAAAAATATTGATCAGTCTAATGCCTGCTATTGCATGGGGTGTTGGCAGTATTGTTAATAAGTATGCACTTATGTATACAGATCCCCTATCCCTAGGATTCATTAGGGTAATAGTGTTATCATTTATACTCCTACTACCCATGTATAATAGTATCCCAAGAAGTATATCGTCTAAAAGAATACTATTCACCGCAGTAGTTACAGGAGGCCTAGGATACGGTATAGGTATGCCCCTATTCCTCTACGCAGTTAATGTAGTCGGAGTATCCGTAACAGTACTAGCAACAACACTAACACCAGTACTAGGACGCTTATTCAGCATACTAATAGCAGGAGAAAAAATAGAGCCAAAAGGACTCCTAGGCACAATACTAGTCATACTAGGCATAATAATTGGAATAGGGCTATCAACATAAGACATTACTATTTAATCACTGATAAAAAATTGAATGAACTTTAAATATAGACCTTGAATTCTCTATTAACACCAATATAATTGACAATGATATAATCATAGAGAAGATTATTGAAGACAATATAGTGTATTCAACAATGGTTTGTTTTACAGGTATTTATCTATGTAATTTTGGGTTAAAATTGTCAACTACAATAACTTTGGATAGAAAAGTCAAAGGCTTACTTGAGAAAGCTGAAGCCGAGCTTGAAAAAGAACTTGGTAGAAAGCTTACATGGAGTGAGTTCCTAGAGCATGTGATAAGAAGGCTTGGCATAAAAAGCCTTCTTGAACTAGATGATTTAAAGAGCTAACCATCAACGATAGAAAAAGATGGAGAACAAACCCATATACTCTGGCTAGCCAATAAAGCATTACTGGAATCATCAATAATCTACTGTGAACTAAGAAGCCAGCTAATCCCTGACCCAGATCTATTAACTTGGAGCAATATGCATAGTAAACAAGACCCCATTATCTACATATAATACAAAACACTATACCAAACTAGAACCCTATGGCCTAGAACTAGTTAAACCAGGGAAAAAATACTATCACGGATCAAAGAAAAAACCTAACCCCTACAATAACCCACTACCTTCTCCTCTCCATCGCCTCCTCAACAGCCTCTTTAACAAGCTGCTTAAACCTACACTCCCTATACTTGTGATAACTCCCTACAATCCATATTGAACCAAATATAAGCCAAAAACCTAAAAGTAATATAGGAAACCAGCCAGATGCCTCTTTATAATATCCACCCCAATAAACCAACCCATAAAAGAGAAGTGAGAGAGAGATGGTACCTAAGATCGACATAATCAAATCCATTTTCTCCATATCACATGGATCCCTTCGCCGTCTCATGATGTTGATCAACCTTTTATCTCTTCTTAGAAATAAGTTTATCTCTTCTTAGAAAACATTGTTTTATATAATGTAGTGGTATCTCTTCAAGTTCTGGGGTTATTGGTTTTTAGTGATAATGGGTACGGGTAAGATTTGCTGGATTAAGTGGTTTGTCTTAGGGCTTGGGTTGGTGGGGGAGAAGTAGTTATTTGTATTTTTCTTGGGGCTGGGGTGGAGCTTGGTTTTATTGGGTGGGTGTTGTTGCTGTGGTGTTATTTAGTAGCACTTCCTATGATTTCTGTGATGTTTTTCCTCTTTGTTTGTTTTAGGTATTGTTTGATCCCGTTGATTATCTCCTTTATTATGTTGTAGCCTTTTAGGTGGAAGGCTGTTGCTATTTGGACTGCTTTTGCTCCTGCTGCTAGTAGTTCTATGGCTGTTTCCCAGTCTACTGCTCCTCCAGCCCCTATTATCTCTGGCTTATACTCTCTGTATACCATGTATATACTGTATACTGCTATTGGGTGGATTGCTGGGCCTGATAATCCTCCGTAGCCGTGGGATAGGATTGGCTTTAATGCATATACATCGATCTTCATTCCTGGTATAGTGTTTATTAGTACTAGTGCTGATGCCCCAGCCTCTAGTGCTGCTCCTGCTTCCTTGACTAGTAGGCGGCTATAGCCTAGCTTAGCCCATACTGGCTTATTTGATATGCTTGCAGTGTTTTTTACTACTTCTTTTATAGTCTTGATTGTCTTAGCAGCATCAACTCCATAGCCTGGTGTGTGGGGGCAGCTAAGGTTTAGCTCTAGTGCGTCAGCACCTGCCTCTAAAGCCTTCTCTGCCAGGTATAGGAACTCTTCTGGATCCCTCCCACCAATACTTACTATAACTGGTTTTCCTAGGGAATGCCCTGTTTCTACAAGCTTTCCTACAGCCTCTATGCCTGGGTTTGCTAGTCCTACAGCATTCAATAAACCTATGGGTAGGGGGATTGTTATTGGTGTCTTATAGCCTTCTCTCGGCTCCTTGGTGAGTGTCTTGGTTACAACAGCTGATACGCCAGCATCTATAAGTCTTGCAACACCCTCTGGTGTCGAGGCTAGGACCCCGCTAGCATTCATTATTGGGTGGGAGAGCTTTATCCCTGTTACAACAACTTCGAGTCCATCCAATGCTCAACAACTCCTACAGGCATTCCCTTAACCCCATCATATATGGTGTCATAGATATAGCCTAGCCTCCCCCCAATAACTGTTGCTTCAACTCTGGAGTGGAATAGGTAGCCATCATATATACTATACCTTGGCTTTGATGGAGAATCTACTGCTCTATAGAGGTATCTTGTATTAAACCTTATAATAGATAGGTTCCCCCTACAACCCCTACAGAACACACCATATCTTCTTAGACCCAGCAGCCTGGAGGGGTTTAGGGATAGTAGCCTATACATCTGGTCTAGACTAATGTATTTAAGGGAGACAAGAGTTCCCATGAAAGGGGCTGTAATCTCGATTCCATTGATCCCTCCAGGGCATACTGGGTAGGGCATTGTTTTCTCTAGGATATGGTGGGGGGCGTGATCGCTTGAGACTATACCAATAAAGCCTCTTTGAAGTAGGCTAAACAATTCCCTCTGATCGACAATATTTCTTAGAGGGGGGTAAACCTTCCCTAGACATCGTCTATGCCAGGTATTCTCTATAGAGAATAATAGGTAGTGGGGACAGGTATCTACACTAAAGCCGTATCTCCATGCCTCAAGGAGGGATACCGGGCTTGTTATATGGGTTACATGGATACTCCCCGGATCAACCCCTGTCTTCTCCACTAGGTAGCCTAGACTCCGGATACCCCAAGCCTCAACATCAACTCCTCTAACAATAGATGCTTCACCCATGCTCCATGGCTCCTCTGTTAGCATGGGGTGTTCTGGATGGAGTACAACAACTTTGCCTATCCTAGAAACAGTGCTTAGAGATTCTGCAACAAGATCCCTGTTAACCAGGTTCTTTGGATAGATCTTTAGCCCTCCAACAACTCTATCCTTTATCATTAAATCTAGTTCACTAGATGTCTCGGGCAGGCCTATGTATATGTAGTAGTCAACCCTACTATCCCTTTCAAGAATCTTCTCCCGCTCTGCTAGAACACTAGTGTTATTGATTGCTGGTATAGTGTTAGGCATTTCACCAACAACAGTTACTCCTCCCCTTAGAGCAGCCCTAGTACCAGACTCAATAGTCTCCTTATAACTCTGCTTAAAATCTCTTAGATGTACATGGATGTCTATGAAGCCGGGGAAGGCAATAACATTCCTATCTCTGCGGTAATCTAGTTCTATATCAGCATCAATAGAATAGCCGGGATCATGAACTCCTTCTATATACCCATTTTTTACAACAATAGTTGCCTTCCTTAACCCATTTACATCATATACTAGCCCTCTATACACTAGTGTTGTCAATGCCACCCTGCCTCAACTAGCTCTCTTGCATAGAATCCCGGGCCATCGATACATAAATAATATCTTGTACCAGGTACTAGGCAGCTACCACACAAACCTATACCGCATTTTACATAGGAGTCTAGTACAAAGATGCTTTTATCCAATGGGATCTTATCTATAAGGCTCTTAAGCATTCCAGGAGGCCCACATGCTATTACTGCATCATATTCTCCTGGATCAATATTGTTTAGTGCATCAACTACAGTACCATATACATTGCATCTCCTGTCAAGGCATGCTGTAATTGTTGCTGAGCCAAACTCTTCTATAAGCTCTGGCACACTCCCTATTTCACTGTATTTCCAGCAACCGAAGACTGTCAAGCATTTATCCTGGCTACATCCTAGGCTTGATATGTAGTTGAGGGCTGTTGCTACACCACTACCCCCTACTAGGAATAGGAACCTGTTCCCCGGAGGTATCAATGGTTTTCCCAGGGGCCCGTATAGTCCAATAAATGATCCCTCCTCTATACCTGCTAGCCTCCTGGTTGTATCTCCAGCGATCTTGACAAGGATCCATAGTCTATCACCTCTCCTCCCAGCAATAGTCATTGGTACTGCTTCATAGCCTGGAACCCAGACCATGATAAACTGTGGAGGCTTGTGTAGGGGGAAGTCTTGGAGAAGCTCTAGCTCAAGAAAGCTATAGACTGGGGAAAGCCTCTTATTACCTACAACCATGGCTGACGAGTATGCTGTACTATTATGCCTCAAGATATTTCTCAACATCCTCTCCAAGCACCCTTGCACCACAGTAGCAGCACTCAAGCACTACAGGATCCTTCCTCAACAACCTAAACCTTGATAGAGCTACCTCTCTAGGCTTTCTCGTTATACAGTTGGGGTTAGGACACTTGATCAAACCAGTGATCTCCTCTGGTAGGCTAACATTGTATTTTTCAACAACATCGTAGTCTCTGATAATATTTATTGTAGCAGTTGGTGCAACTAATGCAATCAAGTCAACCTCCTTCTTGGACAAATACTTGTTCTCAAGCTTAATAATGTCTTTACGTCCAAGCTTCCTGCTATCAGCATTCATTACAATAGCAACCCTGAAGCCCTCACTACCAGTTATACCAAGGATCCTTAGCACCTTCAATGCCTTACCAGCACTAATATGGTCTATAACGGTTCCATCCCTTATCTTGGATACAAGAAGCCCCTTCTCCCCAGACAAACCATGTTCACCTCCATACACCAAGTACTAGGGCTAGGAGAGCCATTCTAAGTGGGACACCTAGGCGGGCTTGGTAGAAGTATGCTGCATAGGGTAGGTTATCAACTCTTAGATCGATCTCATCGATCTTTGGTAGAGGATGAAGTATCTTTAGCTCAGGCCTAGCATCCTTTAATACCTCAGGAGTTATCTTGAAGGCATGTTTAACCCTCTCATACTCCATTGGATCAGGGTATCTCTCCTTCTGAATCCTAGTAACATATAGTACATCAAGCTCTCCAATAATATCCCTTAAACTACTAACTTCCTCAATAGGTAGTCCAAGCCTTGTTATAGTATCTCTTACCTCCTCCCTAATCCTGAGTATTGAAGGAGATATAAGGTATACCTTCTTAGGCTTATACCTTGTTAACCCATATAATAAGCTTGCAATAGTCCTAGCATACTTTAGATCACCTAGAACACCTATGGTTAAACCATCTATGTCCCCGAAAAGCCTCTTCATAGTATACAAGTCTATCATTGTCTGTGTAGGGTGCTCGTGCTTGCCATCACCGCCATTTATAACAGGGTTTTCTGCAATATCTGCAACATATTTTGCAGCCCCCTCATACCTACTCCTAATAACAATGAGGTCACTGTAGGAGTCAAGCATCCTAATAGTATCTGCATAGTTCTCGCCCTTAGCAAGGCTTGTAGCCTCCCTAGAGGAAAATACTAGCGCATAACCACCAAGCCTATGGGTTGCCGACTGGAAACTATACATTGTCCTAGTACTAGGCTCTAGGAAGGCAAGAGCAACAATATAGCCTTCGAGAAGCTTAAGCTTGCGCTTCTCCTTAACAGCCTTCTCCATATAATCAGCTACACTAAAAAGCTCCTCAAGATCCTCTCTAGAGAAATCCAGTATACTTAACACATCCCTTCCAGCAAAACCCATAAAGCCCGAATAAACCTTAACCCCGGTATTATTATTAAAACCTAACTATCAATAAAACCCAGGTATAAACCATGGAATAGGTATACCCGATCTTAACGTAATAACCATAATAACACTATCCAATAACCTATAGCTAGTCTACCATATGGTTTATTAATTAGTATACCATAGTGTATACTAGGAGATCTTTATGAGTGTTGTTAGTTTTAAGGTTAGAAGGGATATTAAGGAGAAAATGAGGAAATATAGAGATAGGATCAACTGGGCTGAAGAGCTTAGGAGGTTTGTTGAGGAAAAGATCAGGGAGTTGGAGGCCAGGGATAATATAGAGAAAGTTATCAGAGAGCTTGAAAAAATAAACATCCATACCCCAGCCGGGTTATCTAAAGCTTCTGTGAGGGAGGATCGTGATAGTAGTTGATGCATCTGCTCTTTCTGCATTTATGCTTAAGGAGCCTGGCTGGAAAAGATTTACACCATACCTAGTAAACTCTATATCAGTAGATCATGTTGTTAAAGAAGTTGCTAATACTATTTGGAAGGCATGTATAATTAAGAAGATCATTAGGGTAGAAGACGCTTTAAAGCTATTCATGATCCTAGAATCCATGATAGGTAAGAACATAGTTTTAGAGCCAGAGACCAAGTATATAGGAGAATCCCTAGAAATAGCACTAAGGCATAAAATAACAGTATATGATGCACTATACCTAGCATTAGCAAAAAAGAAAAACCTACCCCTATTAACACTAGATGAAAAACAAGCCCAGATAGCTAGAAAACTAGAAATAAAAACAGTAACATAGAAGAAACCAAGGCAAAAATAAGTCCATCACTCATAGTGATCCTTCATAGAAAACTATTTACACATATGGGCCATAGGAGAACAAAGCAATACACATAGATCATAGTATTACCAAGAGATAATTAAAACTAAACTTATAACTCTGTCTCATAAGATTATTAATGGTAGGATAATGATGAATAAGAGGAAGAGGGTTTTAGTAACTAGTTTGATTGCTTGTGTTATTGTTGTTGCTGGGGTTTTATTTGTATTGTTTGGCCATGGCTTTGAGGGTTTTGGTTTTTCTGAGCTTGTTAGGAGGAGGCGGGTGGAGGAGCTTGGTTTATTGTCTCTTGTTTCTAGTGATTTTATAGAGTTTGCTAGACAATATAATTTTAGTGAGATTGGATTGGTTGTCATTAATTCTACAGAGAAACCTTCTAGGATAGTGTCTATACAGGGCTTTAGTATACCCGGTTTTTACATGCATTTAGAGGTTTCTTATTATATAGAGCTACGTAGTAGAAGTGTTTTTGAGAGCTCTAGCTCTCTTGCCATGATTAGTCTTAACTTCTATCTATGTAGGGGTGATAGCGGTCTCTACGACTCTATGATCGAGTATCTCGGATCAATAAACCTCTCTCTTAGTGAACCGAAGGAATTTAGCGGGAGCTACTTCTATCAAGTAAATATTGATCATGGATACGAGATTATTCTTGTAGCAAAAGATACTGGGGATTATGTAGGTGTTGTTGGTGGTTATGAGAAGCTTGTTAACAAGATAGGTGTTGACAAACTGGTTAGCATGGTTATAAAGGGGCTGGAGACAATGGATCGTGGGTGTGGATGGGATTCAATGGATCCAGAGCTATATACAATGCTTACTGTAATACCTAGGGAGTATAAGTCGACAATGATATACTATGTTATAGAAACTGATAAGGAGTTATTATGTACAACCAATACAACACTATACTTTCCACTAGTACCACTAAAACTATCTGCAGCCCACTACTATGTAGTAGCTAGGAACTATACAGTGGATGAGATAAAGAATACAATATCAATGATAACCTCCTATCAGGTAGAAATAGAATATACAGTAATGTATAGTAGCAGAAGATACACATTATACAAGATAGAGGCCAGACCCTCCTAGACAATAGTGCTTAGAAAAACATTATTTTCAGAATTCAAATAGAGCCATGGGCTTGCCTAGTAATACATACATAATTAATATATTATGTATACTGAGTGAGAGGGAACCATTGCTTAGTAGTTGTTGATGGGTGTTATGGTGGGGTTACATATACTCTCTTCTTCTCTGGCGGAGGGATCTCTATATGTTTGTCAACTACTTCAGCTATCTCCTCTATTTCATCTATGCTTATTTTCTTAGAGGCATTACCAATGATTATCTCCTGTATATCCCCGTTTTCATCAATAAGTATCTCTATATCACCATCACTAATTATAGTGGCTACAGGCTTGGATGAGCATGGGTTCCATCCACGTAGCTCATCATTGCTTCTATAGTAAACCCACTTCATAGTTTATCACACTATCTTTTCCCACATTTTCTTCTCTAGCCTATTCTCCTTATATTTATTGTATCTATCCACCAACTTCATATCCCATGAAGTTATAATTATCACGTTCTCATCCTCATCATAAACCACTATATTTACTACATCATTTCTCATTCCCACAGCAACATATCGCTTCATGTGTGGAAACAATGGCTTATACC
>JAGGXK010000030.1 GCA_021163115.1 Desulfurococcales archaeon
CTTGTTGTTGTTGGACTGGTGGTTGTCGGGCTTGTTGTAGGGGATGTGGTTGGGCTAGTGGTTGTTGTTGGAGATGTTGTTGGAGAAGTAGTAGTTACAGAACTAGTAGTCGATGGAGAAGTAGTTGGAGAAGTGGTTGTAGTTGGAGGTGTTATGGTTGTTTGTCCGCTAAGTATTTTCTGTAGGTCGTCATAGACTTTATAATACTTATTCACTGCCACATCCTCCCATTCACTCATAAGCTGATTGTATATAGCACCTTCTGATAAACGTGGATTTATCTTTGCAGCATAGTTTTCACTAAATGTTACAGTTTTCCCTGTTAGTGGATCTGTAAAGTTTACTAGGGCAGTTAACTCGTTTATTAAATACTGGTACTCATAATCATTTATTTGTCCATTAAGATATGCTTGAGCTACGGCGGCCCATACATTCTGTAATATATCATGGATGTTAACTAGGGTTGCTTTAAAGTATGCCTGCATAGCCTTTTCCCATGAAAGAGCCTTTGTCTCGTTAAATGCAATGATTCCTGCTTGAGTAGCTTTATTGAATGCTTCTAGTAGATCAGGTCTCTGTTGTCCAGCAGTAGTATTAAATACTCTATCGTTTATCGGCAATCTATTAATGTCTTCATCAAGCCATACTTGTTGCCCGCCATACTCGCTTAGAACCCATGCAACAAAAGCTATTGCTTGTATAGGATGTTTTGTCCCAGCTAGAACAGCTATTGGATCAGAGTTTACAATACTTTCTCCCTCAGGTATTATATACTCACACGCTGGATTCTGATGCATTGCTGTATAGCCATAGAAGTCTATGGTTATACCTGTTGCTATTTCTCCTCTTATAACGCCATCTCTTACACCACTGCTTGAATCATAGATCTTTGCATTAGCTGCTATTAGTGTTAGTACTCTCCAGCCCTCCTCCCATCCATATGCTTGTAACATAATCTCATACATCCTTGTATTGCTCGTGCTCTTAGTAGGGTCAGCAATACCTACAAGAGGTGTTGATGGAAGATATTTTGCATAGATGGGATCTGCAAGATCCTTCCACGTCTTTGGTGTAGGTACATTATATTGTTTTAGAAGATCATGATTTACTGTAAATCCAAAGCTCGATATAGCTGCTCCTATCCAACGGATCTTGCCATTTTCATCAGCCTTTTTCGTTGGTGCACCTGCTATAATGTCTGGTATCTTGGATACCTCATATAATATAGCATAGTATGCTGGATTCTGGTCAGGGTCTATTGTTGCAATATAACCGAGTTCATCAATATAGTTGAATAATGTAGGGCCACCACCCCATGCTACATCAATAGGATTTCCTCCCTCTAGGGCATTCTTTATATAGCTCTCCCATAGCTCCGGGCCAGCTGGAATTGCCACAATATCTTTTATACCAAGCTCTTTGGCAACAGGGCTATTAAGGAAAACTTCCTTGGTCTTCGTTATAATAGTCATTTCATGTCTTGTTATAATGTATAGTGTTACATCATTCTCCGTGTTAAGACTTTTTAAGTAATCTAGCCAAGGGAAAGGCTCTGTTTTATTACCCCAAGGCCATTCTTGGTTTTCTTTAACTGTGTATTTTGTAGTAAAGGACACCGCTACTGGTGGTGTAATGAGACTTGCTAGGATAATTAACGCTAGTCCTAGGGATAGAAGCGTTGTAGAATATTTGATCACTTTTAACACCCAGGTATAGAATTAAGCATATAGTTGCCTATAGGTTTATTGTTTAGTACTTAAGAACACGTTTATTGTTGAAATAGTTTATGTATTGGTATATGGTTTTGGTATATATTATATTTTATGATACTGATTTACCAAGGTATTTATAACAGCATAGGTTTAAATTTAACCGTTAGGTAATTTATATAAAGAGGTTATAGGGTGAGTAATCTATGCGTATCCATTATTTGTTAATTGCAATAATGTTGTTGGCTGTATTTGCTCCAATGACGATGTTTGCCTCAGTAAGGGCACAGGATCAGGTAGTAACAGTTGCTGTTGATCTAAGCCATGGTGAGAGTGATAAATATCTTGACTATATCATGGGTAATATAACGTTTGTTAATTGGATAAAAATTGATGCTGGTATAAACTCTAGTATACTATCTAATGTAGATGTATTAATATTAGGTCAGCCAACCACAGGATTAGCTGCAGAGGAAGTAGCTGCTGTTATGGATTGGCTAAATACTGGGAACAAGGTATTATGGGTTGCAAGCGATAGTGACTATGGCGGTGGCCCATCAAGCCAGGCAGCAGCAAATGATCTATTAGAAGCTGTTGGAGCAAAGCTACGTATTGAGACTGGTGCTGTCTATGATGACATATTTAATGCTGGAGCCTACTATAGAGTACTAGGAGTTATGAGGCCAGACAACATACCTGGAATGGCTACAGATATTCTTGCTGAAAATATAACGAAGCCTATACTATTCCATGGTCCATCAGTAATTATATGGGTTGATGAGGATGGTAATCCACATGATCCTGTAACAGAGATCTTTCCAGGACTTATAAGAATTGCATGGACCAGTGGTAATGCTTATATAGCAGATAACGAGGCCCCAGCACTAATACTGTATAATCCATTTGTTGATAGGAATAGAGAGTTTGTAATGCTTGCTGCAGAATACTGGCAGGACTCTAACGTATTAATTGTTGCTAGTGGAGAATCACCATATGGAGACTATGAACCTGGATGGTCTTGGTCATATCATGGTGTAGATCTTGATGGGCCTCAGTATGTAACCAATATGATAAGATGGTTTACCCATATAATACAAAATGGTGGAACATGGAGCCAGCCAATAAATGTCTATAAGATCGGTGATGAACTTACAGTAGACAATGGTGTACTAAAACTTGAGTTCAACCTAACACAGGGTGGGATGCTCTATAAGATAACAGATATGGAGGTAAACTTCACTCTCTTCAAAGAACGTGGTGGCGCAGATGGCTTTGGAGGAGCATTATTTGAACTATTAACAGATGGTGTTAACCCATGGTATGGTGTAGTACCATTCTTTACAGCAAGCTATAAGGTAGATACAACACTACCTGATGGAAAGGTATCTGTAGAAACCTATATAACATTTGATAACACCACACCATTCCCAGGAGTAAAGCTTGCTAGAGAAGTAGTTGTAGCACCAAATAAGCATTATCTAACATTAACTTATACTCTAGCCAATCTTGGCAACGATACGGTATCTATTACTGTAGCTCCTGCATGGATGAGGGATTCAGGGTTAATGCTTGAATTAAACGCTGACTTAAAGGATATGAATAATGATTACTACTATGTAGTAGTTAATAATACAGACTACATATATGCAAGAGCCACAGTACCATCGGATACCGGGTTATTCGGGGAAGTGTCAATGTTAGCCATATTTGACAACTCTACAGACTTCTCAGGCGGCTATGTCTATGGATTATATGTTGTAAGTGGTGCAGATACGGATTGTGTACAGATGGAGGCAGGCCAGTTAAGACTGGAGTTCAAGGGAGTAACACTTGCACCTAATGCTACAAAACAGTACTCTGTAAAACTTTATGCTGGCGCGCCCATTAGATCACAGCTAGCTGAGGCGGGTATGAGTAGAATAGCTAGCCTCTTCCCAATCATTGTAACCGTCACAAATACCGTTACAAAAACATCCACAGTAACCACTACTGAGACTCTAACTCAGACACAGACCTTAACTCAGACAAAAACTATCACAAAGACAGAGACTCAAGAAACTACAAAGACCGTGGAGAAGACTACAACAGAGACTAAGACTGTAGAGAAGACTGCAACAGCCGTTAGTACCACTACATCGATAAAGGAGGTACCAACAACTGACTGGACAATGGTTGGTGTAGTAGGTATAATATTGTTAATCATAGGCCTAGTCATAGGATTCTTTGTAAAGAAAACATAGGCTATAGGTATAGGTAAATAATTAGTCGTAAATAATAATCATTTTTTACCCCCATAATTTCCTACAACACTTAGACAAGGATTTTCTCCTATTCCTTTATTTTCTCCTATGCATATGATTTTATATTGGGTGTTAATTATGGTTAAAGGCATAGTTAGGGATGCAATGATCGAGATCATTGATTTCATAAGAAAGGCAATTGATGTCATAGATGACGACCAGGTTAATTCAATGATCAATGTTCTCTTCGATACTTATCAGCGAAAAGCCCGTGTGCTTGTAATGGGGGCGGGTAGGACAGGGTTGGTGGGAAGAGCTTTTGCTATGAGGCTTCTCCACCTAGGCTATAACGTATACGTTCTCGGTGATACTATACTACCTAGGATAAATGGAAACGATATAGTGGTAGCGCTATCCGGTTCAGGGCGTACACGCTTAATTGTCTCAGCAGCTGAGACAGCAAAAGGTGTTGGAGCACATATTATAGCTATAACAAGTTTTCCTGAGAGCCCTCTAGCAAAACTAGCTGACACACTAGTACTTGTACCTGGTAGAACAAAAATAGCTAAGGAATCCGATTACCATTTAAGACAAATACTTGGGTTACATGAACCCCTTGCACCTCTTGGCACCCTCTTTGAGGATACATTAATGGTGTTCTTAGATGGGGTAATAGTTAGTCTAATGAAGAAGCTAGGAAAAACAGAGGAGGATCTAAGAAGTATTCATGCCAACATAGAGATCTAGTATCTCTTAAGCTAAATATCAAATCATATACTTTGTTATGATTATATATTCAGATGATACTATAGTATTAATATCTTAAACAGGCATTATTCATTTTATAGGTTGTTTAACAAATAGTTATCGGTGGATACAGAATAGTAGGTAGAGGATATGGGTATCCATAGAGTAGTGATCTTAGATGGCTATACAGATGAACCTGCAGGTCTGGGGGTTCCTCCATATATAGGTACTTACCCACGGCTTATAGCAGGTGCTTTCTGGCTCTATGACAAATCTATTAAGATAAACTACTATACAATCGATGAGGTTCGAAGAGATATTGATACCTTTGTAAATAGTGCCCTTAACTCTGATCTAGTAGTATTTATTGTTGGTACAGAGGTTCCGGGTAGATATATTGGTGGCAAGCCAATAACTCTTGAGGAATTGTTTAGGCTATCTATACTTCTTGAAGCTAAGAAAAAGATTCTTACAGGACCTGCTGCTAGATATGGTTTTGGCCGAGGAGGAGGGTTTGTTGCGGTTAGTTATAAGAGGTTAATGAATTTATTTGACTACATAGTCTATGGTGATCCAGAGATATTTATCTACGAAGGACTAAAAAATAGCTTTGAAAGAGCTGAGCCTTGGAGGCTTAGAAGAAATTATGATTTAGCGGACAGGGCATTTAAGCTTGGTTCAAAAATTGTTCTCCAACACCCAAACTATGGATGGAATCTTATTGTAGAGATTGAAACATTCAGAGGCTGTCCACGCTATATTACGGGAGGTTGCAGCTTCTGTATAGAGCCAAGATATGGAGCTGTAGTCTATAGGAGTGTAAAAGGTATAGTTGATGAAGTGGAGGCACTGTATAACTGGGGTGTCCGCCATTTCCGTATAGGTAAACAACCAGATATCCTAGCCTATATGGCAGTTGATACAGGGAAGAAGGAGTTTCCATCCCCTAATCCAGAGATATTAGAGAAACTATTTCATGGTATAAGAAATGTTGCTCCAGAACTTAAAGTGCTACATATAGATAATGTAAATCCTGGAACAATATACCATAATCGTGAAGAATCCATTAAAGCATTAAAGATTATTGTTAAACATCATACACCAGGTGATGTAGCAGCACTAGGTATAGAGTCTTTTGACGAAAAGGTTGTAAAAGCAAATAATTTAAAAGTATATCCTGATGAAGCACTAGAAGTTATCAGGATAATAAACAAGGTAGGTAGCCCTAGAGGCTGGAACGGGCTACCTGAGCTATTACCAGGTATAAACCTTGTCTACGGGCTTCTTGGAGAGACAAAGAATACATACAAGACAAACTTTGAATATCTTAAAAAGATCCTTGATGAAGGTTTGATGGTTAGGAGGATAAATATTCGGAAAGTAGCTACTCTAGAAAATACCCCATTATGGATGCATAGAGATACTGTTGCCCACCTGATTAGAAAACATGACAGGCTATACAAGGTTCATAGGTTAAGAGTTATGGATGAGATAGATAAGCCTATGCTTAAGAGAATAGTGCCTAGAGGTACTGTTGTTAAATATCTTTTTACAGAAGCATATGATGGTATATACACTATTGCTAGACAACCTGCAAGCTACCCAATAGTATTCAAGATAAGAGGTAGGATGGAGCTTAAGAGAATTATAAGTGTAACCCCTATAAGATATCATTCAAAAAGTGTTATAGCGAAACCTGTAGAAGACTAGATAATAGATAAAAAGCTATTTACATAGACTATGGTACTTCTCCATTAGATCCCTTATAGTATTGCTGAGAGGCCTGTCAACCATTGGCTCCTTATCCTTCAGCATAGGCAATAGTTCCTCATAGGTAGGCTTTCTAACCTTATAGAATATTCCTATAGGGATTCTATCCCCCCATTCATATGCCCTATTAATTGCTTCATCAAAGCTAGAGGGATCATGCTCTATCTCCTCAAGTTTGTATATTCTTTCCCTATACCACTGGTATGTATGTAGTCTATCAAATGTTACACAGGGCTGGAGTACATCAATGAATGAGAACCCTTTATGCTTTATAGCCTCCATGATAAGCCATTTAAGATGCTTTATATCTCCTGCAAAACCACGTGCTACAAATGTTGCACCAAGACTAATAGCCATAGCAATCGGGTTTATTGGCTCCTCATAAGAACCCCATGGCGTGGTTCTTGTCCTCTGCCCCTTCTCTGCAGTTGGTGATGCCTGACCTGTTGTTAAACCATAGACTGTGTTGTTGTGGACTATAAGTGTTATATCAATATTCCTCCTTATAGCATGAGGGAAATGCCCTACACCTATACCATACATGTCACCATCTCCAGCAAATCCAACAACAACTAGTTCATGATTGGATAACTTCACAGCTGTAGCTATGGGTAGTACTCTGCCATGGATTGTATGAATAGAGTTTACAAGCACGTAATTAGTGATCTTGCCATGGCATCCTATACCAGATATAACAACCAGCCTCCATGGATCAATGCCCAGCTCCTTTATTGCTGAATTAAATGCATTGAGTATAGCATAGTTTCCACAGCCAGGGCACCAGGTTATAATCCTACGGGTTGAGGGTGATACAGGAGCAGCTATTTTGATCACCTCCTTATCTTATTAAGAATCTCTCTAGCAAGTAAGCGAGCTCTAAAAGGTCTTCCATCAACTTTACCAATATGTTTTCTAGGCTTGACACCTGTTTCAAGAGATACTAGTCTACCAAGCTGGCCTGTAGCATTGTACTCTACTGTAATAATTTCTTTATCCAGACCACCTCTAATTACTTCCATAAACTTATTGACAGGGAATGGAGCCATATATACAACCTGTATTATAGAGATCTTTAGTCCTTGGCGAACCAAATGCTTTCTAGCTTCAAGCATTGAAAGTGTTGCACTACCCCATGTCAGTATAACGATATCAGAGTCCTCAGGCCTATCTCCAAATCTTTTCACTGGGCTATACTTCTCCTCTATTTCACTAAGAATATACCTAGCCTTCCTTAAACGCTTATAATACATTGCAGTAGCGTTACTAGGATCTATAGATACATAACCATATTCATCATGCTCATTTCCATCACTTTTAACAAAGGCTCCACGGGTTCCTGGAGGAACCCAGGGCGAAACTCCTGTTCCTGTTCTCTCATATGGTTTAAACTCCCATCCAGCCCTTATCTTCTCCTCAGCCTCCTTTCTTGATAATAGGGGACCGCGTTCAATCACTACATCTTCGGGGAAAGCATTAACAGATCTATGGCTTTCTGACAAGTACTTATCTATAAGAATAATAGCTGGTGTCCGATACTTTTCGGCAAGATTAAAGACTTCTATAGTTCTATAGAAAATTTCTTCCTGGTTACCAGGTGCTACAACTATTCTTGGGAACTCGCCATGGCCAGCAAAAATGCTGTAGAGGAGATCTTCTTGGGCATGCATTGTAGCCATTCCTGTACTTGGCCCAGCTCTTTGGGCAAGAATTATAACCATAGGGGCTTCAATCATTCCTGCCATGCTAAGTGTTTCATTCATTAAAGCGAAGCCGCCGCCACTAGTACCTGTAGCTGCTCTTAACCCGGTCCAAGCAGCTCCTACAACCATCTGGGCAGCAGCTATTTCGCTCTCAGCCTGTACTACTATGATGTCTTTATCTCTACTAATATTGATCATGTAGTGAAGTATGGGGGAGGCTGGTGTCATAGGGTATGCTGCATAGAATCTAACACCGGCCTTGACCATACCTAGGGTAACGGCTTCATTCCCTGTTATATAGATTCTTTCTCCCCATGGTCTTGGATCAGCCAGTCTTGGTGGATCGAATGATATGGGTTTTGTTGAAGCATACTCATAGCCTATGGTTGCAGCTCTCTTATTTATATCAATAAGCTTTCGTCTGGCCTTAAACTGATCTTCTACAGCCTGGTGTAAATAATCCATCGGTATACCTAGGAGAGCTGCTGCAACGCCTGCTGCTACAATATTCATTGATAGTGGTGAAAGCTTGTACTTCCTAATAAGTTCTCTCAAAGGGGTTTCAAAGATTATACCCTTAGAGGGTCGCGTCTTCACCTGACCCGGATCATATATTATTATTGTATCCTCCCCTATCTCCCAGCTATGAGACTTTATTGTAGCATCATCCATTGCTATGACAAGATCATTTATGTCCTCTAGTTCATAAACTGGTTCAGTAGATGATCTTACCCAATAGGCTGTATGTCCTCCTCTTATTATGCTTGGATACTCGTTGACGCCTATGGTATAATAACCCATTCTTGTAAA
>JAGGXK010000057.1 GCA_021163115.1 Desulfurococcales archaeon
ACCATGTATAACCAAAAGCTAACGAACCAGTATGGTTTGTTAAAGAAGAGGTTTTTTAATAAACAATGAAGCCCGCTACAGCCCTTATATGGTAGCCTGTCTCAATTATAGTGAATCTAGCAGTAAGAGACAGCCTTACATTGAATATACTTATTTTCTTGATCACGGTTATAGTATTGTATTGAGTGATAGGGGTTGGTTGATCCCATTAAGAAGCTTAAGGCTGCTGGTCTTGGCAGGTTTCAGGTAATGGCTTTGCTTCAGGCCGCTAGATACCATATATTCTATGGTGATCTTGATAAGGCTAAGAGTTTTGGATTGAATAGAGCAATATTTTATGCATGGGCAAAATACCATGGACCCCATACCCAGAGATGGAGAGCTGCTAGGCTCGAAGTACTTCTTAGAAAACCTGCTAAAGAAAAGAAGGGAAGGTGTCCAGAAGGCTATACAGATGTTCTTGGTGAGTGTATCCAGGTTGGTGGAAGAGGTTTTTATAAAATAGGTGATCAGGAGCAAACCCCTAGAGACTATGATCTACAGGTAACCTATAAGCTTAAAAGACTAATTGATCCAGAGAAGGCTTGGGATGCTGCACTAGACTATGTTAAGCAGTTTCCTAAATGGGTTCTAAAGGATCCGCAGAGATTCTACAAGCTAGTTTATGAACCTGTTAGAGATATTTTTCTAGCAGAATTGCTTGAAGATAAGAAACCACAACCACCACCATGGATTATTGAGAAACTGCTAGCTCTAGAGGAGATGTATAAAAAGACAAAAACAACATCCCTTGACGAGTTTATGTAGGTAGCCTTTATATTACATATCGGCTCTGTGGAGACATTCTCCACATATTATAGTGTATGTTCCTCTACAATAGCTTCATATACGCAAGATACCTTAGGGGATGATGTGGGGGCTGCATAACCATGGATCAATGGATACTATACATTGCTATAGGGCTTCTATGTTTTCTACTAGGTCTCTTAGCTGGCCTCATGGTTTTCAAGAAAAAACAGCACCTTGTAATTAAGGGTAGTATGACATCATTAATCTTGTTCCTAATAGGAGTAGTTATTGGTGCCTTAGCTGTCTCTGCTACGGGATTAGGTAATGTGTTAGGGGACATATTGGCTGGGATAATAGGTATTATCTTTATAGTGCTCCTACTATTGATCCTGGTTATAGTTGTTGGGGTAATATATTTAATATATAGGATCTATAGATCGTGGAAGATATAGCAGAGATTTAAGATTGTATTAATAGTTCTTTATTACTATGTATACTGCAAACATGGATTATTAACAAGTTCTTAACTAAGTATTGAGAGCAAAGTTTTTCATTAACATTCTGCGGAGTATTTACCTGTTTAGGCTATAGGGTGCGTAGGTTATGAAGGGTTTATCTAAGACTATAACAGTAGTTATTGTGCTCTTAATCATTATTATTGCAGCTGCCGGAGTCTATTTTGCTACTATGCAGAAACCTGGCGGAGAAACAACCACGCCAACAACATCTTCTCCAACAACCTCTCCAACAACAAGTGCTCCAGCATCTTCTACAACAAGCCCTGCCAAGAAACATAGAGTCGCTATACTGTTTGATGTTGGTGGTAGAGGTGATCTAAGTTTTAACGACATGGCTTGGCTTGGTGCTGAGAGAGCTAGAAAGGAGCTTGGTGTCGAGGTTGATTATCTTACACCAAAGTCTACCCAAGACATGGTTCCATTACTGTCCCAGCTTAGTGAAGAGGGTGAATACGATGTACTAGTATTAATAGGGTATCTATGGACAAGTGCTTTGAATAATACTGCTGATAAGTATCCAAACCAGAAGTTTGCACTAATTGATTCTACTACAGGTGTTGTAAGAGATAATGAGGTTGATATATTGTTTAGGGAGCAGGAGTGTGCAGCACTTATCGGCATTATCGCAGCAGGCATGGCCTACAAGCTCGGAGGAGACACTATTGGTGCTGTAGCAGGAATGGATATACCACCACTATGGAAGTTCCATATAGGCTATCTGTTTGGAGCAAAATACTTTGAGATGAAGACTGGGAAGCAAGTAAACTTCCTATGGACATACACTGGTACATTCGGTGATACACAGGTAGGCTATAACACGGCCATGCAGGAGCTACAGCAAGGCGCTAAAGTACTCTATGGGCTTGCAGGGTTAACCCATGTAGGAATGTTTAATGCTGTAAGAGATTGGAATGAACAGGGTAAGGGTAAGGCATTTGCTATTGGACAGGATGCTAGTCAGGAATGGTATGCACCTAAGTATATACCGCTTAGTGGTGCTAAGAGAGTTGATGTAGCAGTATACACAGCTATAGAGATGGCTGTAAAGGGTACATGGAAGGGAGGTATAATTACACTAGGACTTAAGGAGGAGGGTGTAGGTATCTGGGATCTAGATGGTGTTAGAGAATTTGCACAACTAGCCTATGAGACAGAGCAGTTAAAGGATATGACCCCAGACCAGGTTGTAGAAACTGTTAGACAGCTACGTGAACAATATATAACATCTGATGTATGGAACCTTGTCAACGAATTATCTGAGAAGATAAAGAACGGAGAAATTGTATTTAAGACCCCTCTAACTCATGATGAATATGATGAAATTATTAATCAGTTAAAACAAGGAAATCTTGATGCCGCGCTTGAAAAGGGTAGTGTAATGGGAAGCTAGCCGCTATTATACAATTAATGTATCCCAGTAATGTTTTGGAATCCACTACTCTTTTTTCCTACAACATCTAGGTTATATGTAATACTGATACGTGGATCAGCGTATTTAGAACCAGTGGGTACATGGTGTAAACCTTGCCTGAACCAGCTATTGAGATGAAGGGAGTTGTCAAAGTTTATCCAGATGGTGTTATTGCATTAAGGGGTGTTGATTTTATTGTTGAAAGGGGGGAGATCCATGGATTACTTGGAGAGAACGGTGCTGGCAAGACAACTCTTATGAGAATACTTTATGGTGAGATAAAGCCTACGAGGGGAGTAATCAGGTTATTTGGGAAGAAGGTATCATTTAGGGGACCATGGGATGCTATAAGACATGGTATTGGTATGGTTTACCAACACTTTACACTAGTACCAACTTTCACTGTTCTTGAAAATCTACATTTATCATTATCAGCTATTGAAAAAATTACAATTGATGAAACACAGCGTAGAGCAAGAGAGTTAATGGAACAAATAGGCTTTAATGTCCCTCTTAATGAGAGGGTAGAGGATCTACCTGTCGGCATTCAGCAGAGAGCAGAGATCCTTAAGACATTACTGAGGAGAGCACATATATTAATACTTGATGAACCAACTTCTGTACTAACACCTGTTGAGACAAGAGAGTTGTTTAATACTCTACGTAAATTAAAGTCAATGGGTATAACAATTATATTTATAACCCATAAGCTTAAGGAGGTAAAGGAGATTACTGATCGAGTAACAGTTCTTCGAAAAGGCAGAGTTGTTGGCACAGTGTATACAAGTAAGGTTACTGAAAGAGATCTTGCACGTATGATGGTTGGGAGAGAAGTTTTCTTAAAGATAACTAAGAAGCCTAAACCCCTGGGCAAACCATTGCTTGTAGTAAAGGATCTATGGGTTAGAGATGAACGTGGTGTTGACATGGTTAAAGGTATAAATCTTGTAGTCCATGAAGGAGAGATCCTTGGAATCGCTGGTGTACAGGGTAACGGGCAGAGAGAACTTGCTGAAGCACTAGCTGGTATTAGAAGACCTTATAGAGGTAAGGTGTTTTTGGAAGGAAGAGATCTCACCAGCATGGATACTATGGCTAGATATAGGATGGGGCTTGCCTACGTCCCTGACTCTAGGGCTGTAGGGCTTGTAGCTGATATGAATATTGTAGAAAACACTATCTTAACAAATATATATGGTGTAGTCACTAGGATAAAGAGGATTCTCTGGAACATAGCAGGTAGACTAACTAAAAGAGTTGTAGAAAGCTTTGAAGTAATCACGCCAAGTCTCTCCACACCGGTTAAATACCTTAGTGGTGGTAATCAGCAAAAAGTAATGGTTGGCAGAGAGATCATTAGAGAGGCAAAGGTATTCATCGTAAGTGAGCCAACCCATGGACTGGATGTTGGCGCAACAGAGTTTATACGTAAAACTCTTCTCTCTCTAAGGGATAAGGGAAAGGCTATTCTATTAATATCAACTGATCTAGATGAGATCCTCCAGCTTAGTGATAGAGTTGCCGTTATATATGAGGGAGAGATCATGGCTGTTGGTAAGCCTGAGGAGTTCTCTCTTGAAAAACTAGGTCTCTTGATGGGTGGTATCCGTGAGTAGCATCCTTAAAGATATTAAAGTAAAGATTATGTCTAGGTATGAAGATTATTTAACTACATTTATAGAGATAGCTGCTTCAGCCATACTTGGTTTTGGCGTTGGAGCAATAATATTGTATGCTTTAGGATACGATGCAGGGGTTGCATACAGTATATTATTTACAAGAGGACTAAGTAATGCAAACTATCTCCTAAGTAAGGCAACCCCTATAATGCTTACAGGCCTAGCATTTGCTATACCAATGATAGCTGGGGTATTTAATATTGGTGGCGAGAGCCAGCTATATGTTGGAGCTATAACTTCCCTAGTTATAGCTGTCTATACTGGAAACCCCTTACTAGCAATAGCTGCTGGAATAGCTGCAGGTGCCGGGCTTGGTGGTTTGATAGCTGTGTTAAAGGTTTATAGAGGTGTAAACGAGGTCATAGCTGCTATAATGTTTAACTGGATATTCTACTATACAATCCTATATCTTCTTACAGATAAGCTGTATAATCCACAAATACCCCATGAATCATTACCTGTGCCATCTAGTGCTAGAATAGGGGTTATTCCAACACCATGGGGTGAAATTAGGGCTATATTCTTCATAGCTGTTCTAGCATCCCTCCTGATATACTACATATTATATTATACTAGTATAGGGTATACAATGCGGGTTTCAGGACTCTCACCAAGATCAGCTAAATATGCAGGTTTTAATCCAGAGAGATCGATTATAAACTCTATGCTCTTAGGAGGAGGATGTGCTGGATTAGGTGGCTCGCTACTTGTACTTGGATACATGTTTTCACTAGATACAACAATGTCTTCCCTATATGGTCTTGGATTTACCGGTATTGGTGTTGCATTACTGGGTAGGAATAACCCTATAGGGATAATATTCTCAGCAATATTCTTCTCAATGCTCATTATTGGTGGGGAAATGATGGAGCTTAAAGTTGGCACTCCCACAGAACTTGCTGATACACTAATTGGTGTTATAGTTATAGCACTCGCACTTCCCTATGCCTATAGAATGCTTATAAGCTATATCAAGACAAGGAGGCTGATTAAGAAATGATTGAGGATATACTGTTTATTCTAACAAACACTCTCATATACATGGTTCCAATCCTATTGGCTGCTGTAGGAGAAATAATTACTGAGCGGGCAGGTATAGTGAATATAGGGTTAGAGGGTATATTTATTCTCTCAAGCTTCTCAGCAACAGTAGTAGCCTTTTCAACAGGAAATCCTTATCTAGGATTCCTTGTAGGCATACTAGTTGGCTCATTATCTGGAATGCTTCATGGAGTTATTAGTGTATATCTTCGCGGAGACCAGATAATAGCTGGTGTGGGTTACAACTCATTTGCCTATGGTATAAGCGTTATGGGTCTTATAACATTGTGGAAACAATATGGGGCTTCGCCAACAGTACCAACCATACCTGTGATCACTATTGCAGAGAAATACTCGATCTCACCTATAACACCGTTAGCAATAGTTATAGCCATAGCAGCATGGTACTGGTTATTTAAGACAACAAGTGGTTTAAAATTAAGAGCTTGCGGAGAAGACCCGAGATCAGCTGAGTCGATGGGTGTTAACGTGTTTAGGACAAGATTTTATGCAACAATACTTGGAGCTACATTAACAGGTATTGGAGGTGCATATCTATCTGTTGGATGGATTGGACAGTTTACTAGATATATCTCAGCTGGAAGAGGCTTTATAGCGCTGGCAAATGTTGCATTTAGCAACTGGAACCCACTATTAGCAATAATAGGTGGAATGGTGTTTGGATTCTTTGATGTACTAGCAATTTATCTACAAATAAAGGCGCAAACAGTCTTAGCTATACCAGCTGCTTACAGCTATCTGTTCAAGACAATACCATACATTGGAACACTTGCAGTAGTATCAATATTTATCAAGAGGGCTAGAATACCTAAAGCTCTAGGGAAACCATATATAAAGGAGTAGACAGTGTTTAATAGCAATATCATATTAACCTTATTACTTACCTTAAAACAAGGCATAGTGCTCAGTTTTCCTGGCCCTAATCACCAGTCATCTTCTTCCGGCGCGCTCGTCATCGCAATATAACTATTTATCTCTAGACCCTATTTAAGTAAACTATTATATGGAGGATAGAGGGTTGAAGCCTATTTATAGATGTAGGGTTTGTGGAGCATTTACTGAGGATCAGTATCATTGTGGTAAACAGGCAGAGCTATTGCTTGATCCGGGAAGTAGGGTTAGGCTTAGTAAGCTTATGTCTGGTCTACTCCGTTACTATCCATGGGGGCTGGATTAGAGCTAGATAGGGAAGGATGGATTCCAATAGATGATCTAGTATATGGTATCAAGTATAAGTGGAGGAATAGGGAACTATACCAGTGGATTAGGAGAGAACATGTTGTAGCAATAGCCCTCCTTGATCCAAAGGGTATGTTTGAGCTAAGGAATAACAGGATCAGGGCTAGGTATGGGCATAGCATTAAGGTAGATATCAAGTATAGAAGAGAATACCCCCAGAAACTATACCATGGAACAAGCACTAATAAACTAAATAACATACTCAGGAAGGAGCAGAAAATATCTTGATGGTTAGAGATATAAATTTATGGTTAAGTCCTTTTAGTGTGATGAGGTAAGCTGATGCAGTATGCTTATCTAAACCATGCTTTTTCATTATCTCTTTGTGCTCTTTTGAGTTAGTTGTCCATCTTGGGTTTACGAGTAGTATTTTGAATTCATACTTCATAGCTGATACTACTGCATGCTGAAGTAGTTCCCTCTTAGCAAACCTTGTTATCTTCCTATTAATTGTTGGGTTTCTTGTGTATCTTCTATGCTTTATCGTTAGGAGGTTCTCAAACACAACAACCCCTACACCATGATAATATGCGATTCAAATAACTTAGCTAGGGCTTCAAGTCTTCTAGCTTTAGCTTTATTCTTTGGAAAACCGTGTGATGTTACTTCGGGAAACCAAGCTGTCTTCATGTCTCTAATCCTGCCGTATCTATCTACGATAACCATGTTAATCCTATCGGAGTTTAAGTCGAAACCAGCGACTAGACTGCCATTGGCTCTACCTTTACTAAAGTATTTGAGATAAAGCTCTATCGGTATTGATACGTGTAGATAGATTGAACCATTACGAAAAACTATTCTAGCTCCATAACTTACATTTTTAGCCTATGAAGAGACTATATGTCCACATGACAACAAGCCTAGAAGAAGCAGTAGATAATGCAAGAAGACATGGTGAACAAGTTATTCTTGAGATAGATACAGAGTGCTTAAAGAAAAAACATATCCCCGTATACAGGGCAGGGAAAAAACACCT
>JAGGXK010000072.1 GCA_021163115.1 Desulfurococcales archaeon
AGGCAAAAGCACCACCACATGAACTAATATGTTAGTACAGTATAAATATGTTTATGCCAACAACTTAAACTATCGCAACAGATTATCTAAAGGCCATGTATCTGCTTATATGGTTTGCTGAGATAATATTTTTGCTAATTCCTCTCTGATTTTTGCTGCTGTTGGTCTGTTTCTCGGCATTGGTTCTAGCATTCCTCCTACTAGATCCCTTAGTGGCCTAGGTAGAGGTGTTAATGGTGGTGGTGCTTTCCTTATCTCGTCTATATAGTTTGCTGGGTTGAACGGCTTCCTACCTGTTGCTAGCTCGTATAGGATTACTCCTAAACTCCATATGTCTGTGTAGGGCCCTGTAGGCCCCATGTCCATGAATAGTTGTTCTGGTGCTGCATAGCCTATTGTATATGGTTTAAGCCTTGTAGTAGTCATTGATGCTGACACTATCTTTGCTATACCAAAATCACTTATCTTCAACAACCCCTCCCTGGTAAACAGTATGTTTTCAGGCTTTAGATCCCTATGGATAATGTTTCTGCTGTGGAGATATTGGAGTGCATCAGCTACTTGGAGGCCTATGAGGAGGGTCTCTCTTAAACCAAGTCTACCCATCTCCCCCAATACACCGCGGAGACTACCATTCTCACAATACTCTAGAACAATATATGGCACACCAGACTCTATACCACCACCATAAACTCTTACAACATGAGGGTGATCAACAATCTTGAGCAGTGCAAGCTCTTTCTCAAAAACATCCCTCCTAACACTACCAGGATAAACTGTTGCTCCAACAACCATGGAGTCATATACATCCAATGGTATCTTTAAAACAAATGATCTACCGAACTCATCAACAGCTAGTAATGAAACAGCAGAGCCGCCGCGGCCAATTAACCCCCTTATCTCATAGCCTCCAATCCTAAAACCCCTGATCCTAACCTGGTGGATAATAGGAGGCTTAAACTCGAGCCCAATGATCTTACCAACAAAAACACTTGGATCAACTCTCCTAGAAACACCTGCGGTATATACTACTACAGAGGAACCCATGCCTCTATCGGGCTGTCTACTTGGCGGCCTAGGTCTTGGCTGAGGCTGTCCACTAAGCTCTCTAGATATAAACACCCCCAGGTTTCTTGGAGGAGAACCTGGCTGAAACCCTTTACTTCTATACATAGGCTTGGGGGCTGGCTGATGCCTAGGTCTAGGTCTTGGATGTCTTGGCCCTCCTAAAACCCCCGTTTTAATGCCAAGTATTTCAAGCCCATTGATTGCGAGACCTAATGCAAGAGCTATGCCAGCAAACAGTATTGCATAAGAGGTTAGAGTATCCCACACAAACATCCCAAAGCTACGGAAGTCGGGGACAAGGTATCTACTAGGATCTAGGAGGCCTCTTAGATAGTGTATTATGGCAAGGAGTACAAATGCACCAATAAATCCTCCAAACCCATGTTTCATCCAAACAACCTTTTCACCATACTCCGTCATTGAGCGATATAGGAAGAATACTATAAGCATATAGATCTCTCCAACCAATAAATCCCCTATACTAACAGGTTTATCAAGGACTACACCTACAATGTATGTAAAACTAGTTATAAACAATGCTAAGAAAGCCAATACATTGCCTATACGGAAAAGAAGTGCTGGAATACCCCTCCACTTATCTTCAATACTCCTAGGCGACACTATATCAACACCTACATAGTTAAACAGATCAATAGATCATCGTATCTTAGCCAATGTTCTTTTACTAACATATTTAACATACCTGACTAGGCCTCGTATCCTATTATCTCTACTAATGATATATACTTATCTATAGCACAACCCCTCTCTTCACACCCATCATATATTCCTTATCCTCTCCACTAGTTGATACTGGTATAAAGTTTGAATTCCGGGAATGTAGGTGACAGGGATCTAAGAGTTCATACTAAATCAAATAAAGAAGTTTAGGAGAAGCTAGAAGAGAAAACATATCTAATTACAGGGAGAGGTAGTTTATTCTAATAACCATGTACACTTCATACCCCCCAATAGAGGACTTGAACAGGCTTCCGTGCTACTGATTTATATTAAGTGTGAAAAGCACTAGATGCCTTGTGTGCTATATTTATTGAAACCAATTTAAGTTAGAAGAACTTTCAAAGGAAATAATAGATGTTGTGAAAATATGGGTTGAGAGGAAACTCTATAGGAAATACTACAAGCTTAGGAATCTAAAACTATAGCATTTCCCTGGGTGATGGGGTTTAAACGATCTAGTAATGGCTATAGATCTTAGTGAGGATGGTGCTAAGGTAATAGCTATAGTTGGGGCTAGGGAACATGTTCTGAAGAGCTAGGAGTTCTCTACTATTGCTGCTATGCTTAAGCATTATAGGAGGATTCAGTCTAGGAGGAAGCGTAGCTACATCAAAGCATTTCCTCGGAGATACTTAAAGCTACTCAAATATTTAGAGATAGCTAGGATATACGTTTATAGCTCTAGGGCTTTGGAAGAAATAAATATGCTTCTACAAGAACTAGAACCAACACTGGTAATAGTGGATGATAAACTCTACAGACAGATCAGTTACTCAGAAAAATATAAGCGTAGGGAAGGAGAAGCCGTGAGGAAACATGAGGAATACCTAAAGAAGCTTGCAGACAATCTAGCAAACTACTTCAGAATACTCTTAAAGGAGAACCCAAGAAAATTTAATGAAGAACTAAAGAGATTCAAGAAATAATAGGTCGCCGGGTCACGGGACTACTCTGTGGATCATCTCCACTCACCACAGAGCCCACATCCCCGGCGGTAGACAATTTCCACTAACTATTATGCTTTGGAAAGTATAAAGTTTTCTAGATACGTGTTCCTCACCACATCTACTAGAAACTACTAGGAAACAAAACAGGGAGTATGCAGAGAGAATCTCTTGATATTTTTACCATAACTGACTAGGTAAAAACATTAAAGAAAAAGAAGGGACAAACCACTCTTTAGTCCTTTATACCTTTTTCCCATGATTATAGGTAGTATTCCTGGTATATATCCCATAGGTCGTTGGTGAATTCTTCTGCGTTTCTGTATCTGTCGTTGGGGTTTATTGATAGTGCTATTGCTAGTATTTCGTCTAGTTCTCTCGGTGTTTCCTTGTTTAGGGTTGATGGTGGCTTGGGTTTCTCTATCTCTCCCTTAAACATTTTCTTATATGCTTTTGCTGGATATGGTTTTAGGCCTGTGATCATCTCGTATAGTACTACTGCTAACCCATATACATCACTATAGGGGCCTGGTGGTTGATCAAGTGCTCCAAGCTGCTCTGGTGCTGCATAGCCTGGGGTGAATCCACGGGAGCTTGTAATCCTTGATATAGACCCTATTATCTTTGCAGTATTAAAGTCTATAAGCTTTGGTATATAGTCTCTTGTAAACAATATGTTCCCAGGCTTTATATCAAGGTGTACTATGGGTTCATCAAGGCTGTGGGCTGTTGCTAGTGCTAGTCCTATAGGTATAGCTATCTCTAGTGCGGTCTTAACACTAAGCACACCATCTACAGCATCAAGCAGTCTACCTAGATCACCTAGCTCACAGTACTCAAAAACTAGGTAGGGGAAGGGGAGTGTATAGTACCCGTAAAGCCTTACAATATTGGGGTGGGTAAGCTTCTTAAGAACGGATGCCTCTCTATTAAAAGCCTTTAGAGACTTATCACTAATACCCAGAGTCTTTGCATCAATACCCCTAGAACTACCAGTATTAAGTAGGAAGGAGTAGGCCTCAGGAGGAATCTTTAATACAGCATTAAAGCTTCCACGGCTACACAATAGGGTTACACTAAAACCTCCACTACCAAGTATGTGGGTGCATACATAATCCCCTATCTCAAATACTCTAGAGAGCTCCTTACCCATCCTAGGCTTAAGCTTGTATACAACAGGATCCCTTATAGACCTCCCCTCAAGAACTCTTGGAGAACCAGCACCAACCCCTCTCCATACACCAACACTAACCCTTCCAGACCTCTCAACACAGTATTCTCCAACACAGACCCTGTAGGGGATAATAATTAATCCATTAAACAATGGCTTAACCCTAACACTCCTCCCAATATCCATTCCAGGATATAGTGGTGGCAGCTCAAACCTTGGATTCTCTATCTCTAGATAATACTTTGCTGGAGAGAAATCTATATACACGTTCCTCAACAATATACCAGTATTATTCCTAGCCTTAACCAAGACCCTAAACCATCCACTCCCAGTTCTCTCAGGAAACTCTACAACAACACCCTTTTCAATAAAGCCTCTAATACTCTCCAGGAACACTCTATACTTCTCTAAAACCCTGCAGTCAAACGCATCTACACCTAAAACCCTGCAGACACTCTCTGCTCTACCAAGAAGCTCCTCAAGCAATCCAAGGCTAAGCCTCCTATAAGCCTCCTCAACCCCTCTAACAACCCCACCTATATCCCTCCCAGCCTGCTCAAGAACACTAACCAAGTCCTTATAGTAGCTACAATCAATTATAGGTGAGTGCTCCATACACTCCTCAAGAACACTCCTAGCATACTCTAGTGCAGCAGCAACACCCTTACCACCTACCAGCTCCCTAACCCTCCTACCAACAACCTCAACCAAAACCCGGCCCCTACAACCACAAACAAGCTCCCCAGGAGCCTCAACAATCCTTAAAAACCACTAACCCTTGGAGCCCTAACAGGAACCCTAAAACTATACCTCCTACCACCAACCCCAACATCAACCCTAATCCCCTTCCCCACCACCAACACCCAAAACACCAAACCTAGGCCTAACCAACCCAAACCAAGCACCAACCCCAGCCAAACTAAAACAACCAGCAATAACGCCGAAGAATAGGGAGTTGTAGGGTAGGGAAACCACCTTAACCACTTTTACCTCGCCAGCCCCAACAACA
>JAGGXK010000017.1 GCA_021163115.1 Desulfurococcales archaeon
AACAACTATTTCTCCAACCCTAATATCCTTTAGTTGTTTATAAGAACCATCTGGTAGTAAAATCTCTGTATCTCCAGGTAAGCATTTATCAAGAAGCACATATAATGGGCCATGGCTCTGGGTCAACACCTTCTGGTATAATAGAAGCTTTTTCTCAAGATACCTTAAGTAGAAAAACTCATCCGGCAAGGCAAGATTTGATGCAACGATCCTTTCAATATCGTTGCCAAGCTCATAGCCAAGGATCTCTCCATGTTTAAATCTTGTCTTCCTTCTAGGAATATTTATTCTCCAAGGCTTAACCCCCGCAATCATATCAAGGATCTTCTTGACTTCAGTATTTCGTGCAAGCTTTACAAGTTCTGGAGCATATTCCTCATATGCCATAACGCTTACGTTACCTGGTTGATCGCCCTCTATGAGGCTTCTAAGTTTTTTAGCATTATCTATATCCCTTTCAACAACAGTCATAGCTCTTTTAACACTTTCATTTACCTCACTATCCAGTATACCATAGGATTTTCTCCCAGATGATCCCCTCTCTCGTGAACCCTCTGAGCGATCACCCTGTCCACCAAGAGTTCTTTGCAACTCTGTTATAAAGACTCCTGCAGCAATGCTGCTCAACAGATTGTCTGCTACAGTTTTACTTCTAATATTATGGACTCTGTCACTGCTAAGCATAGAACTTACTATTTTATAGTTTAACTCTTTATCTCTAGGAATATCCCTAGATTCTATGAGTAATGGGTATGGTAAATAGAACGAGTAAAAGATGTCAACAGCCATTGCAAGATCTATGTTGATATCCTTGGTCTCAGAAAGAAGTGAAGCCAGTCTAACTACCTTTCTACCCCTGTATCTTACAATGGGATCACTATAGTTTATTGACTTTAATACACCCTTTACATCCTTATTTCCAGTAAGTGGATCCATTTTATAGGGTCTCCCTGTACCTAGATTCTATCACATCCCCTTGATTATATACCAAGTTTTCTCCTAATTAAAGCAATGACATCGCTTATATCATTTAGTACATCTATAGCCTTCCTTCTAACAACCTCGTCTGTAGTTTCATCAGCTATTCTTCTAACTCTATCACGTACTGTTTCAAAACTTCTAAGATAGTCAACAAGCCTTGGCTCAAATCCCGTTATACATAGTATGTATTGCCGAGCTTCCCGTATATTTGCCTCGATCTCAGCTAGCTCCCTAAGATGCCTCTCAGCAGCCTTTATTTCATCCATTAAAATACCTATTACCTGTTCCGCTTGATCCCTATCCTTAGGAATAACCACCTTCAATACAAGAAGATCCTCTTCTGTAGCAACCATTCGTTCATTCAATAACGCGTTGGCAGCTATGACTTTAAGGGCCTTACCTTTTCTCCTATCAGTTATGTGTATTCCCTGATCCTCGAATATGGCATATAATTTTACAAGCTTTTCCTTAATTTTACTAAGATCTACTTCAAACAATAGTTTATTCAAAGCCCTAATGTGATCCATGTTAAGAATGGGCTCTGGTCTATCATATAATCCCGCCTCAATCTTCCATGAAGCATCAAGGAGCTCCATCCACTTGTCTTCACTAATAGGCTTTATAAAATGCCTAAAGAGGAACCTATCATAGAGTGCTTGAAGCTCTGGTTCATCAGGTATTCTATTGGTTGCAGCTATCATTGTCCATAAAGGAACTTTTATCTCGTTGTACCCATCATAGAGTATTCTCTCATTCATTATTGTAAGAAACATATTGAGTATAGCGGAGTTTGCATTAAATATTTCATCAATAAAAGCTATTTCGGCTTCAGGAAGTTTATTCTTTGTAATCCGTATATATTTACCCTCCTTTAAAGCCCTTATATCAAGAGGACCGAACAACTCATCTGGTTCAGTAAATTTTGTTAACAAGTACTTGAAAAACCTAGCATTAATCAAGTCAGCTGCTCTTCGTGCTAATGCAGACTTTGCTGTATTATGAGATAACATGCCATTAGTAAAGAAGCTATGTGTCTTAGGCACATGAAAATCATAGACCCTGATCCGCTCATGTATGAGTTTAACCTCCTTCACAGGATCATATATTATCGGTGATAAATCGGTATTTCCACCACTCTTACGACTTAATGATAAAATGCTTATGGTTTCATCTAATTTCTTTCTCTTGTCTATCGAGATAAAACCTATTTCATCCTTAAACTTCAAAAGATTTTCTAGCCCGTTAATCCTTAACACGTGATAAGTATAGGTTTTTCCATATCTCTTATCATAGTGTTTTCCTGTATAGATTTTAGATAATATCCCATGCCTTAATAATAGTATTTGGACACCTTGTAGTAGTTTAAGGCTCTTACTCTTTAAAGTAATGTTGTATGTCCTATGGGCCCTACTTATATTAACACATCCATCACCTTCAAATAAGCCTCTTAGGAATGCTGCTGAGACACTTTTTGGTGAAATCAATATCCATCTAGAAACTCTCTTTTCTCCTTCATGATCATGATCCAGCCATCTAAATAATCTATTTAAATAGACTGAGTTATATCTATAGATCCTTATGTTCTTGGTTCTCGTCTTCTTTGATCTTCTTTCTGAAATCCTCTGAGGTTTTACTCCAAAAATCTCAACCATTAACTTTAGTATCCTATTCTGAAGCTCCCTTTCATTAATTCCAACACCAAAGCCTATATAATTGTGTCCAAAAAATCCTTTAGCAACAAATATGCCTAATAATTCAGCTAATTTTTCATCAAGTACTTCGGGTCTCTTAGCCTTCTTTCTCTCCTTTATTTTCCTCCATCCAAGGCCTCTATATGGATTATTTACGGGCATGATAATTTCATTTGGTATCCTTACATAATCCTTAGGAGAAGGTATTTGCCTGTAAATAACAATTTTATCCTTAGGCTTTAATTCCCGCGCCTCCTTCCAACCCTGATCAGTCATTATGGGATGATTGGGTGTAACCCTTATCATAAACCCATGTTTTGTCCTTATCAAGACTGTTTCTATAACATCGTATATATGTAGCTGTTTGGCATTACCTGGTGGAAAAATAGGGAAATCGGTAACATATACTCCCGGAACAAGATCCTTGGCCAGATCCTCTATATAAAATAGTTTTCCATCATCACTAGCTATGATCGTGTCCCCTGATACACAACCTGGTTCACCAATCAATACAATATGTTCTCCAGAAACTATAGCCAATACTATTGCAGTAGCCTCCTCTTCTCTGCCTACAAAGGGTTTTGAAAGTTCTTTAACAAATTTGTTTGCAAGATGGAGAAGCTCCCTAACACCTCCTCTTATACTCTTATCCATATTACTGTACACCGTAGAATCATTAATCTAGCTTCTACACCCATATAATTAAAGCTATAGATATAAGCGTTTATATACTATAACATTGTTCTTAGAATAATTGAGATGAAGAACCCGGTTTTCAACTGATCCATATAGGGGATGAAGAAGAGTTACTCCCCTGACTATATTCTTTTAAGGAATGATCTTTATACTCTCAAGAATCTTCTTTGCCTCAACTATACTTGCCTTATAATCAATAATAAGATCCTCAATACCTTTCTTCCTCCTCTTTTCAAGAATAGAGCCTGTAACATAGAGAGATATACCTATCATTGTACTTATAGATGATGGATCAGGCATTGAAAGGAATACATAGGATATTCTTTTAATCCTCTTACCCCTAGGATCAGGGCCTCCCTTAATAGCAAATACAGCATCCTCTGCAGCCTTCTTTATCTCCCTCAATACTTTATCTGAATGGTTCATGTTTAACCCCTACACTGTCTCTGATTAATTATAGGCTTAAAACTTCTAAGAGAAGATATTACTTTAGTATAAACACTAATGAATTAGAGTATGTAGGGATGCTTTTGAAAGCTTCAATAGTTAACTGTAATATACCGCCAAAGAAAGGGGTTTATGCACTTATTCTAGTGAATACCATTAAACAATATATTAGAGTAGGGAGCCTTGGAATAAGACTGTTTAAGCCAGGGATATACATCTATGTAGGCTCAGCACTTGGTCCTGGGGGTCTACTTAAACGTATTTCCAGACATTTAAGAAGGGAGAAGAAAAAACATTGGCATATAGATTACTTAACATCCGTTAAAAGTATTGAATGTAAAGTTATTGTATGGTCTATTGTTGAAGAGAACCCCCGATATGACTATGAGTCTCTTCTTGCAAAGGAGTTATGGAAGACCTTTGATCGATCTATAAAAGGATTTGGAGCGAGTGATAAAAAAGATTATACACACTTATATATATGTAACGAAAGCTTGAGTACATGTATAAATCTTTTAGTTAATGTTTTTAGGAAAATTCATTTAACACCTTACATATGCCTTACAACAGATTTAAATACTGCTAAATTCATCTAACTAATCATATACTCGAATTCGTAGGAGTCGAAAATCGTATGTCCGAAAATAAATCAAATAAAACCTCTATTATAAATCTTAAACCCAACCAAGAAGAAGTCCATATAACAGCCCGTGTCTTAGAAGCCGGGCCTGCACGAGTTATCCAGACAAGAAAAGGGCCTAGAACCATAAGTGATGCAATACTAGGGGATGAAACAGGTAGAGTAAAAGCTACACTATGGGGTAGGAAAGCTGGGACGCTAGAGGAAGGCAAAGTAATCGATGTAAAGAAAGCATGGACAACAAGCTTTAGAGGACAAGTACAGCTAAACATCGGGTCCAGCACCGAAGTCATTATTGTAGATGATACAGAAGCCCCTCCAGCAGAGGAAATACCGGAAGAAAGCCCTAAAGCACCAATGAATACCTATCAGCCTAGAAGAGGATTCAAAAAGGGAGGATTTAGAAGAGGTGGCAGACGTGGCTTCTGAAGAGCCTGAACACCTTCATCCAAGTACACCAGAAGAAGCAAAAGAACTATTCGATAAGATTAAGCAAAGTAAACCAGTCAGAAACGGGAACTTCTTAGGTGAAGAAAAAGAAAAATTCTATGTAGCAATATCACCCAACGAAGTCTATGAACTAAGTCCACTAGCATACTACGTGTGGCTACTATGCGATGGAGAACATACACTAAGTGAGATAGCTAATAGAATGAGTAAGGAGCTATCCATATCAATAGAGGAAGTTGTCGAGCCCCTAATACTAGCTCTAGATGGACTAAGTCATGTAAACCTTGTAATAATGAAGCCTAGCATAGAGGAAAAGAAGTAATAAATCCCTAAAATACGTCATAAATATAATATCGCATGTCTTTTTCAAAACTCTAAGATATACCATATTATAGATTAATAACAGTCAATGATTATGGTACAATGAATGATTCTAAAGTTGTGTACGATACTTAAAAATAACGAAATCGATGTAGTACCAATTAGACTGAAGGCTATCTCTTTAACAGATTAATCAGTAGTAATAATAATATAGCATTACTTAGCAAACACTACCTAGAGAAACCGGAGGACAGTACAGTGGTTAAAGCTATACGGATAGGGATTATAGTTATCCTTATCATTTTATCAGCTAACATGATGTCATTTGGAGTATCCTCTACAAATACAGATCTAGAGGATATCAGGGTGTTATTAAAGGGGACAATAAAAAATAATGGAAATAACACCATCTTCATAAATGAAACAGATCTACTAGTTTTTGATTACCCTCTTAACACATCTACACAGAAAGTTAGGTACATAAAAGCCTTTGTAAATGATGGCGAAATACCTTTTTACATAGAAAAATATGAAAACGGGTATCTCCTCCATATAAATGAGAGTTCTTTAGCAAAGAAATCTATCAAACCCGGGGAAAAGGTATCAAGCAGTATAGAATATATTGTTGAAATCAATATAGGTAAGAGATTACTTGAAATAGCTGGTTTAAGTAAGAGTGTTGCCAAGAATTGGAGTTATATTGTTATAAATCAGACAGAGGTAAATGCTACTAGTTTATGGAACCATACCAACCCTCTTACTTCACTTCTTGTAAAATATATAAAGTATAATAAGACAATAAACAGGACTCCTTTAGAACTAACCCTCGGTCTACTGGAATGGTTTAAGAGGAATATTGATTACTCATCAAGAGTACCTCCCAGACAGCCCTTTGAAGTAATACTTGACAAGAAAGGTGATTGTGATGACATGTCTAATTTATTAGTAACTATCCTAAGAGGTTCAGGAATTCCATCGTTCTTAGAAATAGGTATAGTGTATATAAGTAAGGAGTTCTCTACTCAAGCATCCTATGCTAACGGTTTACTTAGGTATAAGTTTATTGGTGGAGGAGCCCATGGATGGGTTGTAGCATATATACCTCCATGGGGTTATATAAGGATCGACCTCACATTTGGAGGAACCAATCCTATATCTCATATATACCTTGCTGCATACTATACATACCCAACAATTGTTTTATCAAGAATACATGGAGGAGATTACACTAAAGAAAGTGCACAATCTATAGAATCTATTGTAGAGAATAAAGTAGAATATGATATATTACTGGTTGTAGAAGAGTTAGAGAAACAGGGATGACCGGTGACTCCAATACGGAGGAATAACCTATGAAGAGAATCCACCCCTGAGGGACCTATTCGTAAATAATTGTCAATACTTTCTGTCAAATGGTGTAATAATATCTATGATCCTTTTATACTCTTCTTCAACAAGAGCTATTATATCATATTTATGTACTCTAACAAGATGCAGATAGAGGCCTCTGCGTGTAAACGGGCCTTTACCGCATAGTCTACACCTTGGTAGACCATTTTTTGTAGTAGTTATATTACTTGCAACCCTATTTACTACATCCCTCATTACAGGGAATAATACTGATCCAGTCAGCCTTCTTAGATCACTATCATCAACTGGGAGGCCAACTGACTTCCTAGCTATATATTCTACAAGTCTTGATGCAACAGCACTTACATTTGCCACTTATCTAACACCCTCCTAGGCTATACCTATATATGTCCCAGTTCCCTAATTATGCGTTCTTAGACATTAGTATATAAATGAGGGTTTTCAATACAGTAGATTGAACGTTATATCATTAACTGAATAGATAAGACAATAATATCATTGCTTTATATAGAGAACAGCCATGTTTTTATATACTAGTCATTAAAATAGTCTTTAACTAGTTATAGCATAAATTAACTAGAATATACTGACAGGTGTATCCATATGTCCTCTAGTAATGGTGTATATATTGTTGGCGTAGGAATGACCAAGATCTCCCGATGGTTTGATAAAAGTGCTCGCACTCTCTTTGCAGAAGCAATGAGTAAGGCTATAGAAGATGCAGGAGGATTAAAGCCTAAAGCATTGGTTGTAGGAAATATGACTTCAAGTGTTTTAATGGAACAAGATAGTCTTGGAGCACTCCTAGCTGATTATAGTGGTCTTAGAGGTATACCAGCATTCAAGGTTGAAGCAGCATGTGGCAGCGGTGGTGCAGCTTTTTATGCTGGATACAGTCTTGTTAAGTCAGGGCTTGTAGATGTTGTTGCTGTTGGTGGTGTTGAAAAGCTTACTGAGAAACTAACATCTCATGCTACAAAGGCTTTAGCTCAAGCAGCTGATATGGAGTATGAGGTTTTCTATGGAGCTAGTTTTACTGGGTTAAATGCTCTTGTTGCTAGGCTTTATATGATGAAGTATGGGTATACAAGAGAGGATCTTGCCTATTGGCCTCTTAGAATGCATGAGTATGCTGTTTATAACCCATATGCACAGCTTCCTAGAAAGACTACTCTTGAGAAAATACTTAATAGTAGCTTAATAGCTGATCCATTACGACTGTTTGATTGTAGCCCCTTAGGTGATGGTGCAGCAGTCGTATTGTTGGTAAGAGGTGAAGAAAAGGCTAGGCAAATAGCTAGAGATACTGGCAAGGATGTTCTTGTAGAAGTTACTGGTGTAGGATTAGCTACTGACAGCGTAGATCTTGGTAGCAGGGAAGATCTCTTATCATTAAAATCTACTAAAGAGGCTGCAAGACAAGCTTATAAGATGGCTGGGATATCGGCAAAGGATATAGACTATGCAGAAGTTCATGATGCATTTCATATAACTGGGTATCTTGCATTAGAGGATCTAGGTTTTGCAA
>JAGGXK010000094.1 GCA_021163115.1 Desulfurococcales archaeon
ATACGTCTATACTCAGCACAACCTAGTATACGGTATTGATGGACCATACTATATTATCCAATATTATAGTATTGCTTACACAGGAGCAATAAAATACCCTGACCCACCACTAGCCTTCTATATACTATATCCTTTTCAATACATACTGGATAAACTATTTAATGATCCCGGGCTGGGCTTAAAGATTGGGGTCTCAGTAGCTACTGGGCTAACTACAATAGTGATCTATCTGGATATAAAAAGGTTTATACAAGAAATGATCTCTACCCTATACTACTAGCACTAGCCTATGCTTTCTGGCCCCAGACTCTAAGGCTTGAAACAGACTTTATAAAGAATAGTATAGGGTTATTATTTGTATCAATCTATATCTATGGGTTATTGAATAAGAAATTAGATATCAAGTACCAGATCATCTTACCTAGCCTATCAATAGTGCTCTCATGTCTAACCCATATACTAGACTATGGAGTAATAGTGGTTGCCCGTGCATGGTATTTAGGTTATTTTTGTTATTTTGGTAACCATGCACGGGTTCATCCCACCTATTGACCCTGCCTCCCCGCCTACGGGAGCACCTACACATTTGTTCGGCACTCCCATCGGCGAAGAGGTAGGTTGCCTCGTCCCTCAGCCTACGGCTCATCAGCTCATCGGTACTCCGAAATACTTATATCTAGATATCTAGATATAAATCTTACGGTGTGATGCTATGGGTAAGATACTGGCTAAAATTGATGATAGGCTTGAAAAGAGGTTCAGGATAGCTGTTTTGAAGATTAAAGGCAAGAAGCGTGGTGCTCTTTCAGAAGCTGTTGAGGAGGCTATCAGACTATGGCTAGAGAAATACGAGAACCAGAAATAGAACACGTAACAATAACTGGAAGAATCCTACCATAGTTAAAGAAATAACCAAAGAATTAAACTTGGGATATGCTGACACTATCTACAAGCTAGCAAAACTAATAGTTGAAGGAGCTAGACGTAATAACTCAAAACCTTTGAAGATAAAGTTAAGAAAACTCTTCATAGTGAGCAGAGATTTCTCCTCAAATAAAGGTAACCGCAACATAAGATTACTTTCAACAAACAAGCTTCAAGTAAACATCCCTTGGAAAGGATGGATGACGTTTAGAGTTCTATTTGGGAAACGTTATATTCCTCTGGTGAAAGAGCTTGTTGGGAAAGCGCTGACTAAGAAGATGAGCTACACAGCGAGGATAGTGTTTAGAAGCGGGAGAATATACCTCCATGTCTCCATTCCTATAGAGTTGTACTTGAAGTACTTTAGGAAGGGAGTTGCTAGAAGCAACTTGTTAGCTAGTTTTGATTTGAATAGTGATAGAATAAACATGGTGATAGCTGATAGACTCGGTTTCATAAGAGATGTTAAAACGGAGTGGTTCCCTGAAGTTACATCATATGGTTTTCCAAGAAACAAAGCCAACACTTTAAGGCTTCAGGCGCTCGCCAAGCTACTAGATTACGCTTACCATCATGGTGTTGGTACAGTAGTGTTTGAGGATTTAGAGAGGATTAAGAAACGCAGGTATAGAAGGAGTAGAACAGCTAATCGTAAGATAACGAGATTTCCTAAGAGAAAGTTATTAGAACATGGAATAGTTATGACTATGAGATATGATTTCAAAGTCTACCTAGTAAACCCAGCTTACACTTCAAAGATAGGAGAGAAGCTAGGAAGAGAATTAGGGTTAGACAGACACACAGCTTCAGCTTACGCTCTAGCATTAAGAGTAATTCAGCCAGAAGTTTTCAAAATATTGAAAAACACCGATAGTTTCCAAAACATCTCAAATACTTAAACAAGTGAATAGTCTATTCATTTACCATAGCGATGGTTATATTAAAACATATTTGTTTGACTATAGGAATAAAAACTATATACTGTATGATAGTACTGTCTAATAAATGTGGTTGAAATGGAGAAGTATCTTGCCTACTTAGCAATACTGGCTATAGGAGTAGCTGTTGGAGCATCACTTGCTACTGCAGTAAACTATATCTCTAATTCTAGCTCTCCCGAGAAGCATAGTGTTGTTTTTGCTGTAGAAATGAATGATCACTCTGCTGCATTTTGGGTAGCCTATGACCAGGGGTGGTTTGATAAAGAAGGTATAGATGTTGTTGTAAAGACTTTTTCAACAGGTCTAGATCTAGCTATAGAGATATCTCGAGGAGATATAGATGTTGCCCTTGCATGTATTGGTCCAGCCCTAGTACTTAGATCGAGGGGTGTTCATGTAAAGCTTATATCAATGACTCACCTACAAGGTTATGCTCTCGTAGCCCGACCCATGTATAGTAGTGTTGAAGAACTTTCTGGGAAACCTGTATCTGTATCAGGACCTGGTTCACCTACATGGCTCCTAGCTAAAATGGTTATGGATAAATACAAGGTCTCATTTGATCTAAGGAAGATGCCTCCATTCATAGCTGTTAACGCCTTATTATCTGGAAAGGTTGAAGCGGCTTTCTTACCAGAACACTATGTTAGTCTTGCAGAGTCCATAGGTGCCAGGGTGTTATTAAGGAGCCAAGATCTCTGGCCTAAAATGCCTGGAAGCGGTGTACTGGCTAAAGAAAACTTTCTAAAGGAACACCCTGACCTGGTTAAAAAAATTGTTAAAATACTTAGCAGGGCATGCGACTTCATTAATGAGAACTTTAGTGATGCTGCTAAAATTGTTGCTAAAAAGCTTGCTACAGACTATGGTGTTATGGAGAAGTCTATGAAGTACCTAAACTATACAACAGAGATCGATCCGGATGAGATAGGCGAGTATATAGATCTTCTTGTAAAGTTTGGTGCTTTAGAAGAACCTGTATCTACTGAGGAATTTATTGATCTAGAGTTTATTGGTGGATAGGGTCTTGAAGATACAGATACACTCTATTTTGCCAGCAGCTATTCTAACATCTGTAGTACTCGTTGTATGGTATATATTAAGCACTATTATTGCCTTGCCATATCTCTTTCCTTCACCCATAAGTGTTGGTAAGGCTCTTGTTAGACTATTTATTGAAAGAAACCTCTTCTATAACATGTTGTATACATTGTATAGAGTCCTGCTAGGCTTTGTCCTAGGTGTGTTACTAGGAATAGGTATTAGTGTCATTGTATTGCTAAGTAGTTTCCTAAAGAGGGCGCTATACCCCTATATTGTTTTTACTGCAGTTATGCCATCTATAGTGTTTATTCCATTACTAATGATATGGCTAGGCTTATCTGACCTGCTAGTTATAACAGCTATAGTAGTGTGTACCTCACTCCCCATAGCCTACTCTGTGATAAGTGCTTCAAAAAATATTGATCCAGAAATCATTGATGTTGCTAGAACACTCGGTATTACAGGAAAGACCCTTATATTAAAAATAGTACTACCTCTAGCTATAACTCATATAGCGTCTATGCTGAAGATCGAGGCTGGCCATAGCTGGAGAATAGGGTTTATAACAGAGTATCTAGCACTATCAACCGGCCTAGGCGCATTAATGTTCTTCTCCTATAGCACACTACACGTTGATGAAATAATAGCATTAATACTAGTGATCGGATTCCTATCACTATCTTTTCAACTATGTATAGAACATGTTGAAACAACTATAATGAAGAAATGGGGGTATCTTAAGTGACAAGTATAGAGCTTAGGAATGTTACAAACTATGCATTAAAGAACATATCAGTGAAAATAGGGTCTGGAGAATTCTATGTACTAATAGGGCCTAATGGTGCTGGTAAAACAACTCTATTAAAAGTCATAGCTGGACTGGTTGACTATAGGGGAACAGTATTATTTGATGGAGAACCCGTTGACTCCTTACCGCCAGAGAAAAGAAATATAGGTTATGTTCCTCAATCAATAGCTTTATTCCCTCACATGACTGTTGAAGAAAATATATTGGTTGGTTTAAGAACAAGAGGCTATAGCATTGACAGAGCTAGAGCTATTGCAAGAGAGTATATTAAATTAACAGGAATAACCGGGTTAGAGAACAAATATCCTTTAAAGCTTAGTGGTGGCGAAAGAAAGAAAGCTGCTATAGCCCGAGCTCTAGCAATAAATCCAAGAATATTACTACTCGATGAACCCTTTGATGGAATACAGTATGGACACCGGATAGAGATTGCAGAGATAATCAGGTACATTAACAGAGAGTTAGGGAAAACAATTATTCTTGTAACCCATAACATTGATGAAGCTCTTAACCTAGGCAAGAGCTTTGGCATCATAGATAATGGAAAACTATTATTTAGTGGTTCTAAACAGGATTTTGCTGAAAAAGTAAGTAAATACATAAAATATATTAATACTCTTGAATGCAATGTGGAACAATTTATACAAGAAGGTATTGCGAAGACAAATTGTAACGGACTAAAATTACTTGTACCCATAGACCATGTAAGTGATTATGGTAATAAAAAGAGACATTCTAGAATAAGGATTCTTATACCTGCTGATAAAATAGTTGTCTCAGATACCTTGCCTCGTCCAGCCCTAAATACTGTTAAAGCAAGAGTTATTGAGGAGCATTTGATAAGCAAAAATACTTACATGGTGAAACTAGACACAGGATCCCTTCTAATAAATGCTGTAACACGGAGTAAAGTAGGTTATGGAGAAGTATATTTAAAGATCCCTATGAGGTACATGTACATTGTTGAATAAGAGCAGAAATCATTCTGCAAATGGGCAAAAGACTTCTATGTCCAGGGGTATCTTCCTTCTAAGTAATGTGATACCTCCTATAGCTGATACACCATAGATTACTACTTTCTTGTTGAGAAGAATAGCCTTCTCTAATATATCCCACATAGTATTGTTTACTATAGAGCTCCCGGTTAACAATATTATATCCGTCAAGCCTACTAGTTGTGTATTGATTAAGCCATCATATATCATTATATCATACTTTCTACTCCATATAAGATTGCTCGTTAAATCAGTGACAATAAGGTTATTTCTTAAAAACAAAGCTAGTTCCTTCACATGGCCTGGATGATAACCTATATGAAGGATCTTCTTGGATAACCCATATTTTTCTCGAATAGCTTGTACCAATAACTCACCGCACTTGACAGGTTTATCCTTGCTACAGTGGACACTTTTGTCTATTAGGCCAGCTAGTTTTGTGAGAGCGTTAATTGTGGCATAGAATATTCCTCTATTAAATAAATTACTGAGATCAATACTCAGTATATCCCCTAACTCTCCTTCATAGTGTTTAGGTGCAATAGTGAATGCTTGGCCTTTAACCCCCTCTATTCTACACGTTAATAGGATTTCTGGGCCCCTGATAAGGGCATACTCGTTGCTAGGTAGCTTGAGCTCCTTGCCAGAGATATAATGGCATACAACTCTAGTAGAGAGGTCTATGTTGTACGTGTTCGCTAGATCTAATGCTTCATTCCTTATAATTTCATCAAAGAAGCTCCCATGTACCATAGCAGGAACACCATAGATGAGGAAGATCTAGGGTAGCTCTTCGTAAAAGCTATATTGATGTATTGGTTTAAAGAAGTATACTCTTACCTTCTCACCAGCCTCTATAATCTTCTTATTAGGAGGTATTATAACAAGTCCATCAGTCTTTGCTATAGGTGATACATGGTATGAATCAAACTTAGCCATGATCTTAACAGATAGGTCTTTAGAGTCTATGAACACGTATCTTATTCTATGGAACCCATAATATTTTTCTATAACAACCTGTTCCTTGCTCCATGCTTCTATGTAGGGTATTTTAATACAAGGTTCTAAGCCTTGGAGCCAATTAAGTATGGGTATTAAAAGGAATATTGACCCAGCAATAGTTGACTGAGGGAGACCTGGAAGATTAATTACTGGTTTTCCATAGATAACCATACCACTTGTTGATCTGCCTGGATGAATGCGAAGTCCTCTTATGTAATATTTAGGCCTATAGTGTTTATATAGGGAGATCCATGTAAAGTCCTTGGGGCCCATGGATACCCCACCTATGGTTACAATAATATCTACCTTATTGACTATAGAATTGATCGTGTCTATCAAGTGAGAGGGATCATCATTAACTATTAGAGTATATTCAACAACTCCTCCATAGTACTTAACTATGTTTTTTAATAAATACAGACTTGAAGCAGGTATCTTACTGGTGCTATGAGGCGTAACTTGATCAACTACTTCATCTCCTGTTGCAATAATAGATACCCTAGGTTTTTCGTAAACCTTGATATCACCTACTCCTAGATCTATTAATAATTTTTGAGTACCAGGAGTTATCCGGGAACCCTTATGAGCTATGACTTCATTCTTTTTAACATCACTTGCTTTCCTAATTATGTTCTCCCATTTCATATACCGTCTATAAACAAGAATATTATCTCCTGTTTCGCGTACTGCCTCCACAGGAACAACTGCATCAGCACCATCAGGTATAGGATATCCTGTCTCAACAAATACAGCCTCGCCATACCTGATCTTATACATCCATGCATTTCTCGGATCAATACCCCTAACAAGCTTTAAACTAACAGGTTTATGGGAAGAAGCATTAATTGTATCATTACTTATAACTGCATAACCATCTACATGGGAAAGATGAGTCCACGGCCTATCTACAGGTGAGATAATATCTTCTGCTAAGACTCTATATAAGGCATGTCTTACATCAATAACTTCTGTGCTAGTCCTGGAAACACCATTTAATAAGATATTAATAGCCTCTCTAGGATCAATGTACTTGTAAAGCTTTTCTTTAACGCTCTCTATACCCATTAACTCAAACACCCACTTTGTAAATAACCCTATTTGATATAGGAAAACAGGGATAT
>JAGGXK010000092.1 GCA_021163115.1 Desulfurococcales archaeon
CCGTAGGAGGATGTATTGCCGCAAACCATGTTGAAGCCCTAAGCAATGCTCCATAGAGATGTGTATGAGCACATATAAAACCAGGTAAAACCACTCCTCCACTAGCGTTAATTATCTCTTCAGCTTCATACCGCCCCCCAGGATCGTCTTTACCAACTTCAACAATTCTATTGCCATCAACAATAACATATCCTCTATCAAATACTCTCCTCTCATTATCCATTGTAACAACTATACCATTCTTGATAATAATAGATACCCTCTCTACCAAAATACCACCATTTAGAAATAAGGTTTCCTATAATTTAAATAAAACCTAGCTAACTCTTAGTAAGGAGGCATTTAAGTAGATGAAAAATAGTATATGGTTATAATAACAAAGTTAAAGTTGTTTCTTTAATACTTTATTTCCTATATTTCATAGCCAGAACAACTACTGTAGCCGCTACTACAGCAAATAATACTATTTCTGTTTCATTGATATAGTTCTCTCCACCAATTATTTCTCCACCCACAACTGTAACTAAGCTACCGCAATTCCTAATGATCATCTGTATTGCCTGGCTTACACCAGAGCCATCAGGTGCAGCTAGATAGTATGCACCGCCTGTTGTAGCTGCATAATCCTTCATGATAGCCTCAGTCTCTGGGTCAACACCACCTGTAGGGACATATATAGCTACAATCTTAATACCCTTTGCTGTAGCATCTAATGCAATTTGGTGTGCATTAACGTCATCTACACCTGATGTATATGTATCATCGTGCCCTCCTAGAGGAGCATCTGTTATAAGGATCACTAGTTTTAATGCATTAGGCCCAAATGATGTATTAAAGCCGTCTGTTATATAGGGTGGGTTAGGGAAGATATGTATATTATCTGCTGGTAGATTGTTTATTGTAACATTTAATGCTTGATCAAATGCCCCAGGCCAACAACTCTGCCTATTGCTGTAAGATTATTGATCATATCGATTATATCATTCTCATTAACATCAAATGTAGCATTTACATATACAACATCCTCGAAAGTAACAAGCACTATTCTATAATCTCCTCCAGAAGCAGCATTAACAGCACCAATTACATCGTTTATACCAGACTTAACATTATCTATAGCATCTACCATGCTTCCAGTACCATCTACAACAAATACCACATCCATTGGACCACATTGGCCTTAAGAGTATATTGGAGATACTGGAGAGAATGCTGTACTTAACACCATTATAGTTAAAATAAGGAAAACTACTTCTTTTATGGCATCTAATATATAAACACCTTAAGTATAGTTTAGTAGTTCTAGTAAACCATGATGGAATTGCTATATAATTACTGTGTAGTAAAAATACATCAGATTCTAGATCGTATACGATATTGATGCTTAATCTTTGTCTGGCATTATCCTTGTACCTGATAGGCCTTTGATAACTTCATAAGCATTTTCAAGCTTACCTATGATTGCTTCGTTGCCCCCGTGTTCTATAAACCTTATTGCTGCAAGAACCTTAGGCCCCATACTACCTGGTGGGAAGTAGCCTTTTTCATAATACTTCTTTGCCTGACTTACAGTCATTACGTCTATTGGTTTCTGATTAGGCTTCCTATAGTTTAGGTATACCTTGTCAACGTCTGTTAGTATAACAAATTTTCCTACACCAATAGCTGTTGCAAGAAGTTCTCCGGCAAGATCCTTGTCTATAACTGCTTCAACACCCTTTAGGATGCCATGGTCTTCATAAACTACTGGAATACCTCCTCCACCAGAAGCTATGACGATCCATCCATCATCAAGTAGCTTTCTAACAGCATCCTTCTCGATATTATCCTTTGGATCAGGTGATGGTACTACTCTCCTATAACCACCTCTTGGATCAGGTTTTATAACCCATCCCTTCTCTTTTGTGAGCTTCTTAGCAGTCTCTTCATCATACCATGGGCCAACATACTTTGTTGGATTCTGGAAAGCTGGATCGTTCTTATCTACTAGTACCTGGTTAACTATAGCTACAACACCCTTCACAGTCTTACCTAGAAGACCATGTTTTACAAGTTCATTTCTAAGACTCTGCATTAATAGATAGCCTAGCCAACCCTGGGTCATAGAACCTGCTATGTCAAGTGTCTGCGGCGGTGCCCTGTCCTTTCCAGCATCCATCCATACAGATATAATCCCTACCTGGGGCCCGTTCCCATGGGTTATAGCTACTCTGTATCCCTCAGACACTACCTTTGCTATAGCTTTTGCTGCTCTATACACGTTCCTCCAGTAATCCTCGGTAGTGCCTCTCTCACCCTTTGTTTGGAAAGCGTTTCCACCAAGAGCTATTAAGATATACTTATTGTCCCTCCTGGATCTACTTGCCAAGATTCTCCTACCTCCTTTACCGATGACCCAGCCTATCATGTTGGTTATAGGGATAAAGAAATAGTTGTTGTAAAGAAAAATAATTTTAACTCCTCTTACCCATTACCATAGCCATAACTGCTTTCTGTACATGTAGCCTGTTCTCCGCCTCTTCAAAGTATAGGCTCCTCTCATAGATATCAAGTACTTCATCTGTTACCTCTTGGCCACGATCAGCTGGTCCACAGTGCATATAGAATGGCTTCCCAGCTTTCTCAAGTCTCTCCATAGTAACTATCCAGTCCTTAAACCTGCTCTGGTAAGCCTTTGCTTCATCCTTATGTACCTGTCCATCACTACTAAATGGTGGGAAGAAGCCCTTAGGGCTCCATGCCTTTGGATAGACAAAGGTTGCTCCCTCAAATGCTTCATCCATATCATGTACTATCTTGAACTCGCTACCCCAGTGTTCTGTATACTTCTTTACTTGAGCCATGATATCGTCCATGAGCTCGAAGCCTGGTGGGTGAGCTATATAGACGTCTGCACCAAGCATTGCAGCCATTAATGCAACACTCTGGGGTACAGCAAGAGGCTTTAAGCCCCCACTATATGCATAGCTTACAACAAACTTCTTACCACGGAGATCCTTTGGCCAGCCAAGTGCTTCAAGAGCTGCCTGTGCATCTGCTAGAGCCTGGAATGGATGATATAAGTCATCCTCCATATTTAATACTGGTACACTCGACCACTTAGCAAACTCGTTTATAATCCTATGGCCCCTGCCAATAATCCATTTAGCAGCATCTCCATAGATACGAATTGCTATACCATCACCATACCTGCTTAGTACACGGGCTACATCACGTATAGCTTCTGTCTGATAAGGTATCATGTCCTCTGGCAGTGTTGGTGCATATACTTGATCAGGGCTTATATAGATGCCCATGCCACCTAGCTGATAGATATCTGTCTGGAAACTGTTTCTTGTACGAAGGCTCTTGTTGTAGAAGATCAAGTATAGTGTCTTTCCTTTAAGATATATTGTTTCCTCTCCACGATGAAACTTTTCCTTAAGATCTTTTGCAGCTTCCAGCACCTTAAATATATCCTCAATACTATAATCTATATTTCTGAGCCAGTGTTTTCCGGAGAAGTAGCCTATATACCATGGTAGGTCAGACAAGACTTATACCCTCAAACCCATGAATCTATTACGGCTATTACTATACGATATATTACTGGTCTATATAAACAATACCCAGTGCTATAGCTGGTCATGGCCCCTATAGATGCCTCGAACGCCATGGAAGATATTTTAGAGTTATATTACAAATCCGCTCATATTCAGGAAAAATAATGTATGTAGAAAACTTTGGGTCTGTTTGATATAAAATAGTAAAAACTTATTTTACCCCATATAGTGTAAGAGCTAGAACAGCTGCCTTTGTCCATAAACCGTTTTCTGCCTGTTCATATATTATTGATCTCTTTGGATCATCTACTACATCGTCATCTGCTTCATATCCACGGAATATTGGTAGAACATGCATTAGTACACCATGTTTGTCCATTTTATCAAGTAATTTCCTTGTAACCCTCCAGTTTCTATATTTTTCATAAATCCTTAGCTCTTCATCCTTGAACTTGCTGTAGCCTAGTTCTACAAGTTTTGGTGAAGCCCAGTTCCTGGGAAATACTGCATGGGCTCCCTCTAGTGCTTCCTCTAAGTTGTCCGTAAACTTTAGGCTTCCACCACTCTCCTCAGCATTTTTCCTAGCTATCTCCATAAGCCTTGGATCCAAGTCAAAGCCCGGCGGCCTAGCAACTACAACATCTACACCGAATCTTGTAAACAGTATAATGTCTTCTTGTACACTACACCAGCCCCTAATCTCTGGACTATATGCCCACATAACAACGTATTTCCTGCCTTCGGGCTTCCCAAATCTTTCCTCAAAAGCCATTAGGTCCGCAAACCCCTGGGTTGGATGAAACATGTCGTCAGCCATGTTTATAACAGGTACTCTGGCGTGGCGAGCATATGTTCTTACAACAGCATTTCCCCTACCATAGACATAGCCTATAGCCTTGTCAAGTATACGTATACCTATACCATGCCCATAACGTTCATACATAACAGCAACATCCTTAGCAACCTCGCCAACACCCTTTCCAGCAACAGCTAGCCTGGTTGTCTTAGCCTCAATATATGCTGCATGACCGCCAAGCATTGTCATTGCTGCTTCAAAGGCTGCCCTAGTCCTAGTTGATGGTGCATAGAATAGCATGTAGAAGATCTTTCTATCAAGAATCCTTGGAATGTCCTGTACACCAAAATAGTGGTAACGCCACTTGAGTTCCCGGGCGAGGTTAAGAGCTATCCTTATCTCTTCAATACTCCATTCAAGGCTAGAAACAAGATCTTTGCCTGAAAGATCTGTTACAAGGTTTCTCAAATAAACCACCTAGTAATGAATTATTCTAGTTCCAAAATAATGTCTGGTTATAATTAAATATTTGCTTAGAGCTTACTAGAATAAATTTAATACTAAGAGAATAGTCGGATCACAGCTAACTCATGTTATCTTCCATATAGTCTCCATATCCCTACATATCCCTGCTCTATTGTATAAATTATATGCTGCCTTATCAGCCTCTTCAAGTATCCTCTCTTCATCTAGTGTTAGTACTCTACGATTCAACATAACCATCTTACCATCAATAATGACACTGCGTACATCATGACCTGACGCCGAGTATACTAGGTGGGACAATGGATTGTTTAATGGCCTTAGATGGGGTTTCCAGTAATCAATGGTTATTATATCTGCTCTCTTCCCAACCTCTATAGACCCTATCATATAGTCTAGGCCCAGAGCCTTAGCCCCATTAATTGTAGCCATTTCAATTACCTCTTCAACCCTTACTGCTTGCGCATTCAATGCCCTAACAGGTTGGAGGAGAGCTGCATGCTTCATCTCCCTCAATAAGTCATAGGTGTCGTTAGAAGGGCCTCCATCTGTTCCAAGAGCAACATTTACCCCCATCCTAAGCATATCACTTACCCTACACATACCTGAGGCAAGTTTCATATTACTACATGGATTATGGCTTACAGTCGTCCCTGTTTCTGCAAGCAACCTAATCTCTTCATCAGTAACCCATATAACATGGACTAAGACAACATTAGGCCCTGTAAGACCCACCCAGTGGGCAAACTCCACAGGTCTCTTACCAAAATCCCTCATAGTATACTCTACATCCTCTCTAACCTCTGCAAGATGCATTGTAATACCTGTTTTAAGCTCTCTAGCGGTTTCAGAGATCTTTCTATAGAGCTCTATGGATACAGCGCCAGGTGTCCTCGGGCCAAACCATATCCAAACCCTATTCCCCTTACCATGGAATTTATGATAAAGCCTTATAGTATCCTTGAAGCTAGTATCACCCTCCTCCACAAGCCCTGGATGTAGGGCATTCTCCTGAGTAGCATAGCCTGTTAGATCCATTACATGTCTTGCAACAGCTGCACGTATACCAGACTTTAGTATAGCCTCTTCAATAATCTGGTCAGGGCCATAGCGTCCAACAAGACCTGTTTCAAGAAATGTTGTTGTACCTGACTTGATCATCTCAAGTATAACTAGCTTTGCACTAGCAAGTGCTTCATCAGGCTTATAGTTTCCTTGTAGAGGCCACACCCTCTTAGTAAGCCAATCTATCAATGGCAAGTAGTTTGCACATCCTCTAAGAAGCCCTTGGACCATATGTACATGAGTGTTTACTAGACCCGGCATAATTATTTGTCTAGACGTATCAATCAATATACTACTATAATACCTATAGTCCCTATCAAGCTCCTCCCTCTTACCAACAGCAACGATCTCCCCCTGATCAATAGCAACAGCCCCATCCCTTATAATACGTCTCTCCTTATCAAGAGTTATAACCCAGCCCCCACGAAGATATATATCCGTCATAGGAACACCCCTAATTACCAAGGTATTCAAGACAATAAAAGGTTTAAAGCAGTTTTCTATCAAAGTTATGGTTCTTTCCTATGAATCTTATCATTATATCTTATATACTGTAACGATATAAAGGTTAATTAATCTCAAAGTAGAAGAGTATATAAAATCTTCCCTTGTTTTTTAGGGTGGGGTGCTTATTAGTGTTTAGCCTACTTGAAACTCCACGGAATTTGATTAAAGCTGCACTTGGAGAGATCAAGGCAGATATCATTATTGAAGATACTAAACTAGTTAGTGTTGTTACAGGAGAGATCCTGGAGAACAGTACTATAGTAATATATAATGGGTATATTGTACGTGTCGGAAGAATAGATAATGTAGAGAAGTATATTGGATCAAAGACTATAAGGATTGATGGAAGCAAATACTATGCATTACCAGGTTTTATAGATGGCCATGTACATATAGAGTCTAGCCTCCTAAGAGTTACAGAGTTTGGGAGACTAGCTATAAAACATGGGACAACAACAGTTATTGCTGATCCCCATGAAATAGGTAATGTTCTTGGAATAGATGGTGTTAAATACTTTATTGAGGAATCAAGGTATACACCACTAAGAATATTCTTTGATGTACCCTCTTGCGTACCAGCTGTTGACCCTAGCTTCAGCTTAGACACACCAGGAGCTATAATTGATGCTGGACAAATTGCTGTCCTTATGCAGGATCCTAGTGTTATAGGTTTAGGGGAAGTAATGGACATGCTTTCTGTACTCCAGGCAAAACTAGAGGTTTTATCAAAGATAGCTTCTGCCCGGCTAGCCGGTAAAACAGTTGATGGACATGCACCATTACTAAGAGATGAAGCCCTTGATGCCTATCTATGTGCAGGAATATCTAGTGACCATGAGTCAACAAGCACTGAAGAGGGACTGGAGAAGCTTAGGAAGGGAATGTATATAATGCTTAGAGAGGGGAGTGCTTGGAAGGATCTCAGGGCTCTCTCAAAACTTGTTACAGAGCATAACATAGATTGCCGTAGATGCCTATTGGTTACAGATGATATTAGTGTAGAGGATCTTGTTGAAAAAGGCTACCTAGACTATGTAGTAAACCTTGCTATAGAGTATGGTATTGACCCTGTTAAAGCTATCCAAATGGCTACCATAAACCCTGCAGAACACTTTAAACTAGATGATAGACTAGGGATCATAGCACCTGGTAGATACGCTGACATAGTATTATCACCTAGTATTGAAAAAATCGTTGTAGACAAAGTATTTGTTAACGGAGACCTAGTATACAGTAGTGGAGAATGGCTCTACAAGACAGATGGTATATATAGGTATCCTGAGAAAGCCTACAAGACTATAAGGATCAAGCGGATCCCTGAACCAGAGGACCTACTCATAAAAGTAGATGCTAGAAAAGGGTTTGCAGAAGTAAATGTGATCCAGGCTATACCAGGCAGTTCTCTAACCAAATGGGTTAAAGGCCATGTACCCATAGATAATGGGTACCTTAAAGCAGACATTGACGATGATATACTACATATAGCGGTTATTGAAAGACACCATGCAACAGGAAATATTGGAAAAGGGTTTGTAAAAGGATTCAAGCTAGCTAGAGGAGCTATTGCCCAGACAATAGCTCATGACACCCACAACCTTATCGTTGTAGGAACTAATCCTTATGACATGGCTGTTGCAATTAAAAGGATCGTGGAGATAGGGGGAGGTATAACAATAGTTGTAGATGGAAAAGAAGAGGCTACAATAAAGCTTCCAATAGCAGGGCTTGTAAGTGATGAAAACTATGAAGCAGTATACAAGGAGTTAAAACACATGGAAGAAGTTAGTGGATCTCTAGGAATAAACTTCAATAACATACACATGACCCTTGGACTTATAGCATTACCTGTTATACCAGAGCTTAGAATAACTGACAAGGGATTAGTTGATGTAATGAATGGGAGGATCGTGGAGCCAATAATTAGTATAAAGAACTACTAAACCATATTTATCACTTTATTTATTATCCCAGCATACCCAGTATATTTTAAGACACTGCCCCTGCAATACCATAGATCGGGGTTGCTAGGCTTGATTATTATTAAGAATGGATATATCTATTTCAACGACAGCCTTATAGAGGGTTCCATTATTATCGATTCAGGTAAGATAGAGGGTATTGTAAAAGATTATAGCCTCTATATCAATAGGGCTGATAAGGTAATTGATGCAAAGGGTTTGCCTATAACACCTGGTGGTATAGATGTTCATGCACACATATATGACCCAGACTATACCCATCATGAAGACTGGTTTACTGGAACACGTGCAGCAGCTTTCGGCGGCATAACAACAGTTTTTGATATGCCTCTGAGACTCTATGTTGACGATATCGATAAGCTTAGGCTTAAGGTGGAGAATGGGTTAAAGAATGCTATTATAAACTTTGGAGTCCATGCTGGTATGATGAATGAAAATAATTTATCAAATATACCAGGCCTTGCCTTAAATGGTGTTGTAGGGTTTAAGGTCTTTACAGTAAAGCCGTTTAAGGCAAGTGATAATGCTATAGTTAAGATCATGGAACTCGTTAGATCATATAATGGTGTTGTAATGGTTCATGCAGAAGATGACGCTCTGATAGATAAAGGGCTTGAAAGAGTAGCTGGTAGAAACGATCCATTAGCTCACCATGAAGCAAGAAGTGATCTAGCTGAAGCAACTGCTATAGCAAAAGTTGGATTCTATGAATTATCAACTAGTACACACGTACATATAGTACATACATCCTCTAAGATAGGGGCTGAGACCATAGGTTATCTGAAGAATCTTGGAGCAAGAATTACTGCCGAGACCTGTCCACAATACCTATTCTTTACAAGAGATGATGTAAGGAAATGGGGTAACTACTTAAAGATTACACCAAGCCTTAAGACTAGGCACGATGTTGAGGGGCTATGGAGGGCATTAGCTAATGGTGTCATAGATGTTGTTGCAAGTGATCACGCACCATCCCCTAGAGAAGAGAAGGAAACTGATGTATGGAGTGCATGGGGAGGCATACCTGTTATAGAACTTATAATACCCTTCATATACACCTATGGAGTATCTAGGAATAAGCTAAGCTTTAACCGATTCGTTGAAGTAGTATCGGTTAACCCTGCAAAAATAATGAACCTATACCCCCATAAAGGGTTAATTGCACCGGGTTCTGATGCAGATATTGTTGTACTAGATACAAGATACTGCACAAAAGTGGATCCAGCTAAGCTACATCATAAAGTAGACTGGAACCCCTTTGAAGGACTAGAAATGTGTGGATGGCCCCTCCACGTAATAGTGAATGGTAAGCCCGTTATAGAAGATAGAGAGCTTGTAGCAAAACCAGGTAGCGGTAAATTTGTAGGAGAAATACTTATGAAGTATCATAGAGAAGTAGATACTAATCCTTAATAATACTTTATATTTTTCTTAAAAACACTATATTAACTAATATATCTAAGAGCTTATCTGATAGAGTATAATTACTGTGTTAGCGTACCCATTTAATGTTGAATAATTTCTCCGCTCTTGCTAAATCATCTGGTGTATCAATATCATATAGTGTCCCTAAATCTGTTGTTTCCACATATATTTTGTAGCTAGAATATTTTCTTAAGAATCCCTTAAGTCCTCTCTCTTCCTCAGTAATCTCTAGTACTCCCTGTAAGAGATCCCTGCTTATGAGGAGTGGGTGACCTCCCTTGGAACCGTATCTAGGTATAATGATGTAGTTTTGCTCCTTTGCATACAAGTTCTTTGCTTTATTAATAAGCATCTCTATAGTTGATTGTTTAATAAATGGTACATCCCCCGGATGTATTACTACTATATCACTATACTTGTACACTGATCTAACTCCTGCTTTTACTGAGTAAGACATTCCACACCTATACATGGGATTATAGACAAACTTTACCTCCAGAGATCCTATAGCTTCAACTATTTCTTTGAAACCATAGCCTACAACAACTATTGTCTCAGATATATCATTGATTTTTATAAACTTCTCAACAAGATAACCAAGTAGATACTTCTCATTACCATCAACGATTATTCTCTGCAACAGCTTCCCATTAGGAAACCTAGTTGATTCTCCTGCTGCAAGAATTACTGCAGAGATAAAAGGGTTAACCATGTAATCACCCACGGTTATACTGTTTCTTTCTTCCTAAACATCCTCGTTATAGCTTTGACTACTTCCTTATCTCCACCTAGTAATATACCATGTTCTATAGTTTCTCTTACAATTCTACTTCTCTGCCTAGCCATCTCTATAAATTCTTGAAAAGTATAAACCCTGGGCTGGAGGTCTATAGAGAGGCTTGGATCTATGAACTCCTTTATTCTATCTAATGGATTGCTTGGGGCATTATTAACTATTATGATTATATCTGCATCTGAAAAAGCCGTGTAATCACCTCTTGCGAGAGAACCTATTAAAATTACAGCCCTAGCCCCTCTTCCTATAACTCTCCTAGCATAGCTTTTAAGCTCGTCCAAGATCCTTTTATAATCTAATTTAAACAATTTTATTTCTACAGAACCTGATGATTTCTTCTGCATATTTAACCGCCCGCTCTGCATCTCTTTTAGTATAGTAATCCATTGGTGCGCCCTCTGGATGGAAGTTGGGATATCTGGCTGGAATATAGTGCCTATCAAGCTCTTTTGCTTTATCAATTAATTCCTCTGAAGGCCTATGCTCTTTAGGTAAGTGTTTAAGCATTCTTGAAACCGAGTGCCCCCAAACTTCAATACCTATTTTCTGATAAAGGGCTTTAACAGCTTTTTCTGCTGCCTGCTGAGCTGCAAAACAAGCCCATTCATAGTCTCCAAGCTCTAAAGATCTTCTTGCATGTTCTAGATCACGTAATGCTTGCCTTAACCAATCCATAGCTCTAGAAACCAATTCCTTCCACACCCACATGTATAGTTATGGTGTTATAAGAAAATAAACAGCTAACCAAGCATATGCAAAAACAATAACCTGTACAGATATAATCTGTGCTTGTATAGGATAATATAGTTTAAGGAATGATGTTTGTTGGGGGTGTTTCATTCTTTATGCATAGAGTATTACCTAGGAGCCTCTCAGATGATGTTTTATTTAAAAAAGTTGTTGAGGGCCTTGAGAAGGGGTTGGGGGTTGCTTTAGCTATTGTTATTGATAAGAAGGGTTCTGGGCCTCGTGGTGTTGGTGCTAAGATTGTTGTTTATGAGGATGGAAGCTACTATGGGACTTTGGGTGGGGGGAAGTTTGAGCATATGGTTGTTAATCACTGCCTTGAAGCATTGAAGGAAGGTAGACCTAGGGTGGAGAGATATACTTTCACTGGGAGTAAGGTAAAGGAGGGCCATGATACCGGATTAATCTGTGGTGGTGTATTAACTGTGTATATTGATGTATTACAGCCCCCTTTTAGGGCAATAGTTGTTGGCGTGGGGAGAATAGGTAAACCTCTGGCAGACATATTAAATATTATTGGGTTTAAAGTTATTGTTGCAGACCCTGATCCAGGTATAGCTAGTAAGGAGAATTTCCCCTATGCCACTGAAATAATTACTGGAAAACCTGAGGAAATAGCAGATAAAATCGTATCAATTAGTAGAAAGAACGATTTATTATTTATAGTTCATGGCGAAATAGATGTTGACTATACTGTACTTAAGAAAGCAATTACTTCCCCAATAAAGTATATAGGATTACTGGGTAGTAGGAGAAAGGTCATAGAATTTATAAAGAGGCTTGTAATGAGTGGAGTAAGCTATGATGTTCTAAAGAAGAAGCTTCATGCACCAATAGGTATAGATATTGGTGCTGAAACGCCTGAGGAGATAGCTGTCAGTATTGTAGCTGAAGCAATATCCTATGTTAGAGGAAGATATATGAAAAACTATCCATTACTGAACATCACTGACACCACTATGGTTAAGGATATTTTAAATAAACTTCTAAAATAAACCATTGTTTCAACAAAATCGTTAACAATACCCCCTTGTTATCCAGAAAAGGATTTAACACCTCGGTACAACATTATAGCTAGATAATTTATTATAATAGTGGTTTTAAGCAAGTTTTGTTGAGGGGATGGGGTATACAGAGATTTAATGTCTACATACCCTCTAGTCTCGAAGACGCATTAAAGGTGCTTAGTGAAAAAGGTAGTGAAGTAACATTGCTTGCAGGAGGCACTGATGTATTAGTGCTTGCTAGAACCAATATTGTTAAGTTAAAGCTTGTTCTAGATCTATGGCCTTTAAGGAAGGAGCTATCCTATGTGAAGAAAGAAGATGGATACATAAAGATTGGGGCTTTAACAACTATTGATGAGATCTATAACTCGTTTTTAACAAAGGATAGGAGGTATTATGGATTCCACGATCTATACTGGAACTTTGGAACACCTTATCTAAGAAACCTTGCTACTGCTGGGGGAAATATTGGTACAGCCCACCCATTATCTGATCTATCGATATTGCTTCTAACACTTGGTGCTGAAGTAAAGCTTACAAGTATTAGCGGTGAGAGATGGGTTCCTTTAGAAAAAATGTTCTTAGATATAAGGAGGCTTAACAGGAGACCTGACGAGATGATTACAGAGATAAGGTTTAGGGAGACTCCTGAAAACTCTTCAACAGCATTAATGAAGCTGGATAGGAGGAAAGGCCATGCAATGGGCTATATTGTCACAGCAGCATACATGGCTTTAGAGGGAGATACTATAGCTAATGTAAGAATAGCCTTTGACAGCACTGGGAAACCTTATCCCGGCAGAGCGTATAAGACTGAAGAGTTTCTACGTGGTAAAGAACTTAGTCTAGAAACTATAAGAGAGGCCTACAATGTTCTTGAGAAAGAGATGACAAGGATTAGTGATTATAGAGCACCTGCTGAATACCGGGTTGATCTATCAAAGGTTTTGATGAAGAGGTGTTTGCTATTAATTAAATCCCGTATAGAGGGGGGTGTATAGCCGTGGCTGGTTCAGAAACTGTTATCCAGGAATACCCCGATATAGCTATCCGGTTAAATGTTAATGGTAGAGACTATGTTGTAACAGTAAAGCCTTATGAGAGACTTATTGATGTCCTTAGATATAAGCTAGGGTTTACTAGTGTTAAGGAGGGATGTGGTAGGGGGGAGTGTGGAGCCTGTGTTGTATTAATGGATGGAAAACTTGTTCCAAGCTGCCTTGTTCTTGCAATAAGGGCTAATGGCAGCAAAATAGTTACACTAGAAGGACTTGCACCAGAAGGAAAACTTCATGCGATCCAGAAAGCTTTCCTAGACACTCTTGGTGTACAATGTGGCTTCTGTTTCCCCGGAGTAATTATTGCTACAAAGTACTTGCTTGACCGTGTAAGTGATCCTAGTGATGAGGATATAAAGAACTATCTTGAGGGACAGCTATGTCGTTGTGGAAGCTATCTAAGATTTATCAAGGCTGTAAAGCTTGCTGTCAAGTACATAAAGGAGGGCAAGATCTATTTTGATCTAAAAGAGGTTAAGGGGTGATCATATTATGGCTCAGGTGCCCGAGTATGTACGTATAGTTGAAGAGGTCTTTGAGAGATATAGAGGAAAACCTTTTGTATATGTAGGGACTTATAGGCAGAGATGGGACGCTGTAGCAAAAGTTACTGGTAAAGCATTGTTTACAACTGATTTCCTGAAGTTTTATAAAAACGTTGTATGGGTTCATAGTGTTAGAACAAAGTATGCTCATGCAATTATAAAGAATATTGATGTATCTAGAGCAGCTAAATACCCTGGAGTACTTAGAGTTGTTACTGCAAAGGATATACCTGGAGTAAATGATGTAGGCTATGTTATACCTGATCAGCCACTGCTTGCAACGAAGAAGGCCCGGTATATTGGTGAGATCATAGCCCTAGTTATAGCTGAGGATCCATATGTTGCTAGAGAAGCTGGTGATCTAATCCATGTAGACTATGAGCCTCTACCAGTATACACTGATCCATTACAGATTGTTGACTTGGATACATTGAAGGAGAAGCCTCATACAAGGATCCATGAGGAGAGAGATAGCGATATAGTTGCACACTTCAAGATAAGGGCTGGCGATGTAGAGAAGGCTTTGAAGGAAGCAGATGTTATTGTTGAAAACAAGTATAGAACACCTATGCAGGAGCACGCTTATATGGAGCCTGAAGCAGCAGTAGCTATTCCTGAACAAGATGGTGGTGTAACAGTTATAACTTCTACCCAGTGCCCATTTGATGCAAGGAAGGCTATAGCTAGAGTACTAAATATGCCTCAGAGCATGGTCAGAGTTATAGCACCGTTCCTTGGAGGAGGCTTTGGCGGTAAGGAGGATGTTGCAAACGAGATAGGCTCTAAGGCTGCATTGGCAACATACCTTACAGGAAGGCCTGCAGTCGCTATTCATACACGTGAAGAAAGCATTATAGGGCATAGCAAGAGACACCCAATGGTTACATGGTATAGGCATGCGGCTAAAAAAGATGGTACACTACTCTCTGTTGAAGCAAACATAGTGCTTGATACTGGAGCCTATGCCAGCCTAGGGCCATTTGTAGCATGGAGGGCAACAGTACATGCTACAGGACCCTATAGAGTTAGGAATGCAAGAATAGATACTATTGCCGTGTATACTAATACAGTATATAGTGGTGCATTCCGTGGCTTCGGAAACCCCCAGGTAGCTTTTGCTGTTGAAAGACAGATGGATATTCTTGCAGAGGAATTAGGGATAGATCCCGTTGATCTAAGGCTTAAGAACATATTGAGGGCTGGAGATCGTACTGTACATGGCCAGTTATTAACAGAAGAACATGGTGTAGGTATTGAAGAAGCTATTAAGAAGGCTGTAGAAGCTGCTGACTGGTACAATAAGAGGAGGCTCTATACACGGCAAACAGGGCCTATTAGGAAGGGTATAGGTATTGCATTAATGTATCATGGAAACTCCATTGGAGTTGAAGGAGCAGACTATAGTAGTGCAACAATTATAATCAACCGCGATGGATCAATAACCTTTAGAACAGGGTTAACTGATATGGGCCAGGGTGCTGTAATGGGTCTTGTAATGATTGCAGCAGAGATACTTGGTGCGCCTCCGGAGTGGTTCCGTGTAGAACTACCTGATACAAGCAGTACACCTGATGCAGGCCCTACTGTAGCCTCTCGTTCAACAGTTATGGGTGGTAATGCTACTCTTGTAGCAGCCTATAAGCTTAGGAAGAGGCTTAACGAGGTAGCATCAACTATCCTAGGATGTAGCCCAGACGATATAGAGATCAAGGCTCCTGATGTATACTGTAGAAGCGACCCATCCAGGAAGACTACATGGAATGAGGTTGTAGAGCAAAGCTTCTGGCTAGGTGTACCTCTACAAGAGTTTGGCTACTTTAGAGCACCTAAGGCTCGGTGGGATGAGGAGACAGGGCAGGGTGAACCCTATATCACCTACACCTTTGGAGCTATAGTATCAGAGATTAGTGTGGATATAGAGACCGGGCAGGTTAGTGTAGACAAGATTATAACAGCCTACGACATAGGTAAGGTGATCAACCCTATTGGTGCAGAACTCCATGCTGAAGGAGGCTCTATACAGGGCATGGGCTATGCACTAATGGAGGAAATAATCCATGATATAAACGGGGTTGTAAGAAACAATAACTTATCAACATACTATATACCAACAATAAAGGATGCACCAGAGATCATACCCTTATGGGTTGAAGCAGGATATAAGCGTGGACCATTTGGTGCAAAAGGTCTTGGAGAACCATCAATAGTAGCCATTGCCCCTTCAATAGTTAATGCTGTAAGCCACGCCCTAGGAATAAGATTTAACGAAATACCAATACCGCCACACAAGATATACCTAGCATTAAAACGAGAAGGAAAGACCAGGCTCTAAACCAAAACAAAATAAGTTTTATACAAAACTACTTTTTCCACATATTATATCCCATGGTATTTATTAAAACTATTTATTGGTACCTAGTGTTAAGGACTATTAGGTGAAGGTATTTGGCAGGAAACATAGTTATGGATGTTGTTTTAAGTAAGAAGGGGATCTTAGTAAAGGGTATATCAACTCATAATAAGGCACAAAGCATACTATATGATCTAAGAGACTATATTGAAGTACCCGGTAGATCAATTAATGTAACTTTTACTGGATCCCCGGGTCCGTTGGGTGAGGGTATATGCTTGGAAATAGATGTTAACGGAATACTTCTTGATAAGACAACTATTATGGTGCTTAAGAAGTTTTTTGAGCTAAGAGGGGGAAAGGTTATAGTAAAGGAGGTGTAGGTAAGGTGTCTCCTCATAGGCTATCTATTAAGAACACTATTTTTGTAAAGATACCGCAAGGCGAAGACCCGCTTAGATATCTTGAGAGACTAGATCTTGATGCAGGGTTCTTTATAGGGATAGGGGGACTGGATTATGCAAAAATAGGGGTTTTTGATGGGAGACAATATAGGACTATAGAAGTAACACCACTACCAAACTATATATTAGAAGTACTATCTATTACAGGAAACATTGTTAAAGGAGAGGATGGCAAGCTCTACCCTCACGCCCACATAGTATTATCTAGAAGCCATGGCGAAGTATATGGTGGCCACCTACTGGCTGCAAGGACTAATCCATTTATTGAACTATTTATTATAGAGTTAGAGCCTACAAAAGAGTTTATTGAAGAATTTAAACATAGGTGGAGTATTAAGAGGACATAGAATATGGATCTTGAATATTTTTGAAGCACCATTAATAGTAGAAATAAATGATATATAAGTATATAGGTGGTATATACAGCCCTAGTATTTATATACTTTACAATATTTGGATTCCTAGTATGAAAACCATATGATCCCTGGCGATTATGGTTATGTATATACCACAACAATTCTTATTCAACAAAGCCTTTGGATATGATGAGGTAGAGAAGATACGTAAGCCTGAGACCAGAGACATTGTTAAGAGATTAGGAGTATTGAGCCCGGATAAAGTCTTTCTAAGAAATCACCCCAGGGAGAGACCTATTACAATATTTAATGCCAGTGTATATGTTGATAAGAGAAGGCATCTAGCTAAAGTGTTTGCAAGAATTATACTTGGCTACTACATGTATATAAGCAGTATTGTAGAAATCAATATACCCTTAGACCATGTACTCTCTGGCACTATATCAAGGAATGAGTATATGGGCCATATTGTCGTCTACCCATCTACAAAATACGATATATGGGGTGTTGAAGACCCACGTGTATATATGATCAACAATAAACTCTATATGACATATACTGGAAGAACAAAGAACTATTTTAGCGAAGCACGCTACTGGAAAACAGTACCTGTTACAGCCATTAATGACAACTCTAGGGGTTGGGTAAAACGCTATGTGATCACTCTTGAGAAGAATAAGTTCCCCCACTTAATCAGTGATAAGGATGCATTCTTCCATATAACAGGTGATACAACATATTTCTTCCACCGCCCCCACTTAGATAATGATGGCTTTCATCTCCTTATAAGCAAGATAGATTCATCACTGATGTCTAGTACCAAGGATATTAAAGAAATACCAGTTAGGTATAGTATCGAGTTATTTGCTCCAGCATTTTTTGAGAAGAAGATCGGATGGGCTTCTGCACCAATAACCCTGTCTAGTAATAGAGTATTAGCTCTACTACATGGCGTAGATAATGATATTGAGGCCTACCGTGTCTTTGCAACCCTACTTCATATATCTAAGAACGAGGTTACTGTAGAAGCTGTTACACCAACCTATATCATGGAGCCGCGTGAATCCTATGAAGTTATTGGTGATAGGCCTTTTGTAGTATTTCCATGTGGTCTATGGAGGTTAAATAAGGAAGAACTCCTTATATCATATGGTGCAGCAGATAATTTCGTAGGCCTAGGCCTTATAAAACTTGATGAAATACTGGGGGAGCTGGATAAGGGCAGAATATACTAGATCAACCAATAATACATAGATATAGCGGTGGTAGCGGTAACTATATAAATGACTATAAAATACCAGAGACGAACACTGACAAAAACGGTGATCAATAGTGATTAGTGTATCAGCAAGGCTGCAGACTATTAGTAGTTTAGCGAGGAAGAGGCAGGTTTCACCTACTCTCCAGCTAGCATTTGTATTGGAGGCATTGTTTGCTGGCTTCTACGTGGTTGTTACAAGAAGTCTTACACCAATATTCTTGGTTGCAAGTGGGTACACGCTTAGCGATATACTTGCCATAAATGTTGTTGCAGGCTTATTATCAATTATTGTTGCAATGATATTGTATAAAACAGTATCCTTTACATCAATAAAGTATAGGTTATTGCTAGCCCATGTAGTTGAGAGGATTCTATGGTATCTTATACCATCAGGCATAGGCAGTAAAGCATTAATGGCTCTAATCTATAGCCTCGCAGTAGCATCAACTATACCTACAAGTGTCTTCATAAACCTAACATTCTTCACCCACCTAGATCCAAAACAGTATCGAATACTTGTTGGTAGGAGAGCAGCTGTTGCAAGTACTACAAGTGTTATAGGACAGCTTGTAATGGTTTCAGTCCTTGCTGTAGGAACTGGTATCAGTAAGTACCTGCTACTATATACTGTAGCATTTATATCAGGTATACTAGCAAGCATTGTAGTTGCACTAGCCCCTATCAAGACCAGGCTTTCCCTACCAAGTATTAAGAGGGAGGAAGAGGCTGAGATAAAGGCGGGCAACATATATTTGTTGCTAATAATAATTCTTGCAGCAACAAACCTCTTAAGCATAGCATGGGTTCCAAGAGTTATGAGGGATCTTGGTGCACCAGACTATCTTGCTGCAGCAATAGGTTTTGTACAAACAATAACAAGTATTGTTGCCAGCTTGTTCTGGATCAGAAGAGATCTTCATCACCACCGCTACGCTATAGCATTACTAAGCTTTATACCATTACTAATAATGTTTACTCCAAACCCCCTGCTACACCTAGGTATTGCTGTAATCTATAGTTTTGCATTAGTGGGAACAAACCTCTATGCAAGCATAACATATTCAACCATAGTAAAGACTCTGGGAGCTCCTAAGTCATCTATAATGCTCTCTACAGCAGGAGCTACTGCAACAATTATAGGTAGTGGCTTAGGCTATATGCTTAGCTTCTCACCCTTCCTAGTATTCACACTAGCTAGTATACTAAGTATTATAGGGCTTATAATAGCATTAACAACAATACCGGAGCTAGCAATAATACCATCTAGGTATACAAGACTGTACTCCAGGATACTGTATCAGTCTAGTATAACAAGCTATAACTTCATAGTATTCACTGTAAGCGAGACTGCCCGTACAACTCTAAAACTTGTAGTCCTAGTACTTGCCCTCATAATATTGTTCATAATATACCGTACCCTATACTATTTGATCCAGTTAACAGGAGGATGGTAGAAGTGAGCTATAACAATACATTAAACCAGACAGGTATTGAGCTCGTATGGAATGCTCTACAAATGGCTCTAAGAGATCTAATAGATGTACTCCCCAGCGTATTTACTGCTGTAGCAATAATAGTGATCTATATAGCAGTAGCACTAATTGTTACAAGGCTTGTAAGAAAGGTATTCACATTATTCAAGATAGATGAGCTATTAAAACCCATTCTCCGGCATGCATACTTTAGTATAACAAATCTTGTCCTAGTCCTAATAAACCTCGGCATAGCACTACTTGCAGTATACTCTATAGTACTAACACTATTCCCCCAGCAAATCCATGTAGCAACAGCTGCAATAGAATATCTTGCAAGAGTTGCAAGCGTTATATTCCTAGTAGTATTCGTCTTCATAACACTAGGAGCAATGATAGAACGCATAAGGATGGAGGCTAAAATGAGGGGGTTCATGTTCCTAATCCTATTATTCATATCAATAGTATTAATCGTAGACATAACAGCACTAACCCAAGAAGTAAAAGCATCACTAACATGGGGTATAAGCATTGGAATAGGACTATCAATAGGAGTATTCTCAGCATGGTACTTCTTCCACGAAATACTAGAAACATGGGAGAAAGGCAGAGTTAAAGAAAATGCAGAGTCCAGAAACTAGTACAATTACAATAGAACCATTAACAACTCTAAGATAAACTAAATTCCTAGATAAGGAATATAC
>JAGGXK010000081.1 GCA_021163115.1 Desulfurococcales archaeon
ATACTAGATCATATCCTATTATATTTTAAAATAGTTGTTTAAATATTTATAATTGAGGAGAAAAGTATTCATGTAAGATGTTTAACCATATTATGTAAGATGAGCGTAGAGTTTAAATTTAATTACATATTTATCAAATTATCATAAGAACAAGACCGGTTTGAAAAACATGCAGGGTGTAATGAAGGATGTCTAGTAAACCCTATAGCTATAGAGCATTATTTATTGATGTATCTACTAGGAAGTACTGGATGGAAGAATATCCCTTGGATCAAGTTTGTGGACCAATAGAACTTGGTATAAACGTTCATTTAGAAAAATATCATACATACAAGAAACCTGTATATTCACCAGAGAACGCTCTTGTTATTGGTAGAGGTGTTTTTGCTGGAACCCAGCTCTATGGAGTCAACAGGTTGATAGCATGTTTTAGAAGCCCTATAACCCGTGGATTCCATGTAGCAGCTATGGGTGGAGCAGCCTATCAGATGAAGACAATATTTGATGCCCTTGTTATAGTAGGGTATAGTGGAAAACCACTCATTCTTAAGATCGAGGATGAAGGTAGTGGAGAACCCAAGATAGAGTTTAGGGAGATCGAGGAAGAAAAGCTTGAAGAGATATGGAAGGGGTATGGTGGAGAAATAGGTGTTTTTGCTCTACAGAAATGGCTTAGTGAGGAATACAGTGAGTTCTATAACAAGTATGATGGAAGAAGCATACTTGTAGGCCCTGCATCTAAGTATACAAGTATTGGTGCACTAGTATCAATAACACTACATAAGGGTAAGATAGACTATGGAAGCGAGGAATACGCTGCACGTGGTGGACCAGGAAGCATACTGTATAGGGCCCACCATGTAGCAGCAATAGTATATGGTGGAGCCTATAATGTATCCCAGATAAGGCCCAGGGAACTAAGTGATCTAAAGACTATTAATGAATGGTTTAGAAGAAATGCTGGAGAGTCCTATCCCTTTGTAGTCATAAAGGCTGGTACAAAGTATAGGTATAACCCCAAGCTAAATACTGGTGGAACTCTTGGAGGAAACTATCCACACCTAAAAATAGCTACACCAATGTTCAACTTCAATATGATCTATGAGCCGAAGGAGGTTAGAGAAAAACTGCACAAGCTTATAATGAAGCATATATGGGAGCCATTTAATAAGCAAGCAATTGAAACACGTTCATGGAAGACATGTGGAGAACCATGCCCAATTGCCTGTAAGAAGGTTAGAAAAGGACGCTATAAGACAGACTATGAACCCTATGAGGGCCTAGGCCCGTTTATAGGTGTATTTGATATAGAGTTGTCTGAAAAACTTGTTGAGAAAGTTGATGCACTAGGCTTTGATGCCATAGAGATAGGGCATGTAATTGCATGGGTATTTGATGCACTACATAGAGGATTATTTAGGCCCGAGGATGTAGGTGTTACCCAGAAACCATATTTTGAACCAAAGGAGTTCAAGCTAGAGCACAGTAAGTTGAATACAGAGATTGCAAGCAAAATTATTGAACAGCTTGCATGGGGGCTTAATCCACTACTAAAGCTTATTGGAATAAAAGGTATTAGAAGTTCATCAAAGATCCTTGATATATTATATGAATCCCGTACAAGGATTAAAGGTTATAGATACGAGGACTTAGCAGTATATGCTGTATTCGGTGAAGAGGGGCATATAACACCAAACTATTACTGGACCCCTGGTATGGTTGCACCATTACCTATTCTAGGTAGATACTGGACTCTATATTCTGGAGTATTCCTTGAGCCGGAGGAGTTTGCTGAAAAATCTGTTAGTAGAGCAGTTGTAGAGTTGTTTGATGATAATGCAGGGATGTGTAGGTTCCATAGGAAATGGGGTGAGAAATACCTGCCCATGCTTATGGAGGAGTTCTATGGAATAAAGAATCCATTAGATAGAGCTAAAGCAGTCTATAAGAAGATCATTGAATACCAGGATCTAGCAGGTGCTAATCCAGAGTTCTGGGATAGTAAGAGAATAATAGACTTCATGGCACTTGCAGCCAAGGAGTATGAAAATAGTGAGTGGATAAAGAAGTTTGAAGAAGACAAGGAATCTGCTGCTAGGGAGTGGTGGAGGAGATTCTATAACAAATTAGCTGAACTAATTTTGTAGCTTTTTTCTCAAGTCTTTTATCTAACAATAACAACTGTTGTAGGAGCATTAATTGCTACAGCTAATGCCTTGCTTCCAATACTTATCTCACTAGATAAAGTTCTACCTCTGGCTCCAAGAATAACCATATCATAGTCTCCACGAGAGATCTCATCAAGTATGGCATTAGCTGTGCTCTCAATCCATGGATCTGCTTCAACCTCTTTTAATTCAAGGCTAACACCTTTTTTCTCAGCCATAGCCTTTGCTTTCTCCAACGGATTCTTCTCAGGCTTATATCCCTTAGGCCTTATGTAGAGTGCCGTTATCTTTGATCCATAATGCCTACCAAGATCCCCTGCAAGCTCTACTAGTTCTGCAGTACTCTTAACACCAGTTTCTACAGGGTCGATAAGAACTATGTGAGGTTCCTCACTGAGTATATAATGGAATCCCTTTCTCCACTACAAGCCTGGCATTATAATCTGGAGTAATCTTTACAACACCAACAAGCTTCATATCAGGCTGTCTAACTATAGCATCTGCAACTCTCTTCCCAATAGTACCATATCCGTCAACACCAACACGGATAGTCATTAAATACCAGCCCTGAAGCAGCCTAAGTTAAAAACAGACTGGGTTTAGCTTACCAGCCAAGAAACATTTTAGCAGACATAGCTAGTGCCTCTAGTGCTGGCAGGGTTTCACCGGACAAGAATAACAATAATGCATTACCACCTGTTGATACATGAACTCTTCTCTTATCAATACTCTCTTCATCAACAAGTGATGCTAAATGCCCGCCTCCTATTAACACAAATGCTCTGCTATCCATAGCTGCTTCTAAGAGGGACTTTGTCCCCTTACGAAATCTCTCATCCTCTATAACACCCGCAGACCCTCTCATAATAACTACCTTTGCATCCTTTACGAAGCCGCTATACATTGATATAGTGTTTTCGCCAATATCCATGATCCGCCTTGTTATAGCACCTACCTTTTCATCCTTCACATTACCCTTATCATCTACTGTCGCAAAGTCTATTGGGGTCTCAATTGGGGCTCCCTTAAACAAGATCCTTCTAGCCCTAGGTATTAGCGTGATTAACCCCTTCTCCTCCAATGTTCTAAGATTCTCTATACCTATGCCAACACCCTTTGCTACAAGGAACAACTGGGCAACCAGCCCCAGGGTCAATATTCTATCCGCAACCCTGCTTCTTACAAGGTGTTCTATAACTCTAACCATGTCATGGACTTTAACGCCACCAAGTACAAATATCCTGGGACTCTCCATTTTCTCAAAAGCTCTTCTTAAAGCATCTATCTCCCTATAAAACACTGGACCTGCAACACTTGGCAACACCATGGGAAATCCTACAAGACTTGGCTGACTCCTATGAGCTGCAGCAAAAGCATCATTAACATATACATCAAACAATGGGCCAAGTCTTCTAACAAGGAATGTATTGGCTTGCTTCTCTGGAACAGCTTCAATAAGCTCTTCTGAAACAAACCTTAAGTTATCAAGCAGTAAAGCTCTACCACGCTCAAGCTCTTTAATAGCCTTCCTAGCAGTAGGCCCCATAACATCTTCAACAAACTCTATATCAACCCCACTATATGTTCTAAGAAGATCAGCGTGCTTTTCTAGAGAGACAAAATCCTTCTCACCAGGTCTGCCTTGATGTGAGCCAATTACAACTGCAGCATTATATTTTTCAACAAGCAATTTAATAGTCTTAGCATGAACTCTTATCCTCCGATCATCAGCTATTTTTCCAGTATCAGGGTTTATTGGTACATTAATATCTACTCTAAGAAATACCTTCTTACCACTAACATCTATGTCGTCTAGTATAGGTATCCTAGGTATTTGTTGAGACAACATAATACATCTCCTCCATATCAAGAAGGTAGAGTATCATAAACCCAATTACATAATATCCATAACCTAGTATATCACTGACTATCCAGGGTACTCTAATAGATTCTTAGGCTTTTAATAGATGTTTTATTAATGCTGGTGTTAATATGCTTGTTACATAAATCAATACAAGAGCTGCAAAATAGAGTTCCATGGTAAGTATTCCAAGTGTTAACCCTGTTACCGCTATTACCAAGTCTACTCCAGCTCTAGGCATCATTGCTACTCCTATTGCTAGAGAATCTCTTGTATTTAAACCAGATAGCTTTGCAGCCAAACCAC
>JAGGXK010000076.1 GCA_021163115.1 Desulfurococcales archaeon
CCCCTTTTCAGTAGAATATCTATAGCCTCCTCCGGTATACCATAGTTTACTAGCTCTTCTACATCCATTATACCGCTCCTCGAAGCAGACACTATAACTGTGGTAGTTTCTCCAGAAATATATCTAGCATATAAAGTGTTTATAGAGGCAAGGACTTTTCCCTAGAAAGGCTTTATAAAACCTAGAATTGCAAGCACGTAGATTGCCACGGTATATCCCACTGCAATACCTATGTCAATTAGAAGCTTTCTTTTAGACAGCCTCTTCTTGTAGGCAATAGATACATGCATAAGCAGGAAACCAAGTACATTAGTGAACAAATAGGCTCCAGCAAACAATGCTGGAAATGAATCTTGGCCAAAGAACCATGAGAGCATGGAAGCCATGATATATGCTAGAGGTATATTTACAAATACATCATTCCACCATGTAAGAGGGGATAATATATAGCCTATAAGAAATACTATAGCCCGTAGCCCCTTTGATAAAAACTTCCTCCTTCCAACCAAACTCCTTCATCCTCTACAAAACATACCATAGCCTATGGCTTTAATAAAACACCGTTCCCTAACAATTTTATGAAAGAAATTTCTTGGAAAGTATAAGGTAATAACTAGGAGGTTTCTCTTATACCCCAGGCTCTTATATCGATCTTTCCTTTTATACCTCTTATTCTATCCAAAGCCTTACTACCAACATGCTCCTCTGTTTCCTCCCTAAAGTATGCACCTAGGAGGAACTTTTTCTCAGGATCAAATAATAGCTTTGCCTCCTGGTCTCTCTGCTTATTCTTTATACTTATATATACAAGGCTTCCTTTATCCACAGTTATTTTTTCAATAATTCTTCTTGCCTCAGAGACTATGTCACTGTATTCCATCTTTATTTCTCTAGCTAATAGTTTTGCATTCAATAATACATTAGCTGCCCATATAATGTCTGCTAGTTTTTCACTATATTCTCTAAATAATTTCTCATAATCTATTTCCTTCCGGGCCTCTCTTGATTCTTCTGTTGCAACAACAGCTTCTTTGGCTTCTGCCTTTCTTGCAGGTAATGTGGTTGCAAAAGAGGATACTAGTGGGGGGGTTGTTGAAGAGGTAGCTACTTCTCTTTCTGCTGAAGCAAGGCCTGGTATTGATGATCCAGGTTTCCTCTCTATAGTTATAGGGATCTGGAGAGCCTCTGGGGTTATAGCTTTTTGATAGGGAATTATGTTTCCTGCTGCAGCTTTCTTTAGGTATTCTCTAATAGCTTTTGCAAATGCTTCCATAAACTTTGATGCAACGTTCTCAAATGCACCCTTATACTCCATATCCATATTGACTAGCGTATATGGGAATCCGTGAGTAATCTCTATTTTTACAATGAACTCGATCTTATCACCTACTCCTAGGAGCCCTAAAACATTCTCTTTATGTCTTTTTAAACGGAAAACCATTCTGTCCCTGATGATAACCATTAGCCTTCTATAGTTTAGTTCAACAATAACCTTGTTCCCCTTGATCCCTAGAACTCTGGTAAACGGTAGGTTATTAAATAGTGTAGGGAGATCACTTAGATACTTAACTGTTTCATCTATATCTAGGGGAACACCTATAGTGTGTCGTCCCTGCCTCAACCCTCTATCATCCACATAACAGCCTTCTACCAAGTATCTATTATTTAGACTGGCTCTCCATTTTAAACTTATAGAACTAGATAACTAGTTAGCCTACTTATTAATTGCTTAGAGAGTGGGTTTCTAGGGTCCTCTATAACATAGTTTTATTACTAGATACACTACAGACAACAATGGTTTTATTAGAGTGACTAGATGCTATTACCTAGTATCAGTGTATTAGATAAAGACTGATCATTGACGAGGGATAGAGGGTTATGCCTAAACTATTTATTGCTCTAGAACATCAGCCTGAGAGGTATAATGTAGCTATATCGATCTATAGTGATGAAGGTAGCTTGATTGAGGAAAGGGTGTTTAAGGAGGTTAAGCAGGTTGTTATAAAGAGTGCTAAAGAGATAAGATTGTCTGCTCAGCTTGCTTCAAACCCTGTAGTAATCGTTGCTTCTATTGAGAAGCCTATAGTGGAGCTTAAACATGAGTCTATACTTTATATAAGTGGAGAGGGATAGGTTTGGAGAAAACTGTTTTCCTGGATGGTTTTATTGAGGAGGAGAGCAGGAGCTGGACTGGTAGACATATTGCTAGAAAGCTTGTTCTAGTACTTCTTAGGGATAACGGTATTAAGCCTGCTAGTAAGCTTGGGGACAAGATTGTTAGTGTCGAGGATGCTAGGCCTACCTATGCTAGGGGCTGGGCAAAGAAATATAGGCTAGCACTAGGTCATGGAGACTATGTTATCCAGGTCTCTTTTGTAAGAAATCTATGGGGGAGGGTTAAGGGTGTTATCGAAGTCTATAACCATAAGGGGGAGATGGTATATAGAGCTCTCTATAAGGATAGAGAGCTTAGGAGAAGTAGAGGGAACCTATTATATGCATGGATAGTTAGGCTTGTTACCCAGAAGCTATGTATACCTGTATCAAAAACCATGCTTGGAGATGAGGGTAAGTGAGTATACCTCCTAAGACAATCGAGCTAGCTAATAGGATGAAGCAGGCCTTTAAGCATGTACAGTGTTTTGTTTTTGAGAAGGAGGAGCTTGAGGATGTAAGGAATGCTCTAAGGGAGATTGGGATCCAGGGCCTTGTAAGGCTTAGACACGCTGATCCAAGGTATCCACTAATCTATATTGTAGAGGCTAATCTAAGGGATTGTGAACTTGATTGCCAGAGCAAAGCTATTAAAGC
>JAGGXK010000002.1 GCA_021163115.1 Desulfurococcales archaeon
AGTATATATAATAAATACATTACCCACCCTCATGTGCTTATTTAACAAGACATCTGCAAGATCATGTATAAGTTCCTCTTTACAACCTAGATAGTAATGATCTATAGTAATGATTAGTAATTCCACATTAATCTCTTTTTCTTTAAGAATCCTATAAAGTAGTTGTGAGTCAACATATAGGTGAAGTATATTTAAGCCCCTTTCCATAGCCTGATCAATAACACTATCTAATTGGTCAGCTCTCTCGATTACGGTTTTCTCAGCAGTTATTTTAGGTTCATTAATGGTATTCGCATAGTCGTAAATAGTGTCAAATATTTTTGAGATATAGTTTTCATATATAGTTACATAATGTATCTTTAAGTTATGTAATCTTTTGGTAGACATACCTTATACCTAGCTTTAATATCTTACAAAATTATAGTTTTTACCCATAGTTATATAATTATTGAGTAACTGGAGGCAATGATAATACATGGTAAACCCTCTTATTGAGATCATTAATTATAAGAAGGAGGTTATTGAAAAATTAGAGGCTATATTATCTAGCAGTGAAATAGCTGAAGCTAAGAATGATCACCATAGCCTAAGACCTCCCAGGCCATGTGGTATGACTGTTCATACAGGTATAGGGTGTAGTTGGAGATGCATATATTGTTATATAGAGGATATGGGTTTTCCATGGAAATCTAGACCGTATCCTCTAAAGGGGCTGCAACTAGCTTATGCACTAGCGATAAACCCCTATTTTGTCCCTGGACCCCATGGAACACTAGTAGCAATAGGCTCTGTTACAGAACCCTTTCTCCCACATACTAAAGAAAGAGCCTTTGAATACATAGAAGCCATAAATAAATATCTTGGAAATCCTATACAATTCTCAACCAAGGCTTTTCTGGATCAGGATGATGCTAGGATATTAAAGTCTATTGAACCTAATATAAGCCCGCTCATAACAGTTATCACACTTAAGTACTATAGAAAACTAGAACCTTATGCTCCGACTCCATTTAAAAGACTTGAGACTATAAGAAACCTTAGACTAGCTGGATTAAACCCCATCCTATTTTATCGACCTGTGATTCCTGGAATTAATGATATAGAGTATAAAGATATACTTATGAAAGCAAAGGAGTATGGAGCTATAGGAGTTGTTGTAGGCTCTCTCAGGGTTACACCAAGAATACTTTCGAGGTTATCAGCTATCGGATTTAATATAGGCAAAATACTAGAGAGAATGCCCTATAGGTTGCAGGGAAAGTCCCGCCAAGTACCCGTACATATAGGTGATATAAAATTAAAGATACTTGAATACGCTAAAAATATAGGGCTAGCGCCACTAAGCCTAGCATGCATGGCTAACCTCCTAACTCATAACACATCATGCCCTAGAATGTGTAAGGTAGGAGTATGTATATCAAAACCATCTACTCCAGAACAAAATATAATAACTGAGGCAGGCGAGGTACTTGGATTAAAAATTATGGATATAAGAGTTCGTGGAGACTCGGTAGAGATAAAGGTAAGAGGTTCTAGGAAGAGGTCATTATTTTTCCAGGAACTCGTAAAGTGCTATTATAGAATATGTACAAAGGTTATTACTCTAAAATAGTGTTCTAGACTAGTTACTTCTTCTTACTTTCCTTAGATTTCTCTTCTTCAGGCTTTAACGCATTTAGTATAGTTTTTACTACCTGTTCATAGTCTTCATCACTTGCAAGATCAGTTATATGTTTACCAACTTTAACTAGATATACTTTATTAGCAATAGGCAGTTTTATCCTCACTAGATCATGATCTTTAAACCTATAAATATCAAGTAATTCTATCTGATGCTTAGCTAGCATATTCCTTAATATCACGCTAGGGGTTTTCGGCATATCGTATCCCCAATATTATTTAATCTAGAATCTAATCAATGAGTAGACTGAGTTATAAAATTATTCGCTCTATATAGTTCTTGAAGAAAAGTCAAGAAAGGGTGTATATAGGGATTGCATGGAAGGATAGAAGTTAAATGGGGAAATAGTTGTATAGAACTGGAGCACTTTATAGATATTCTAAGACTAAATTCTGTAAATTATAGGGTAGAGCTAAGACCTAGAACAATAATAGTTAAAGGATCCATAGATTCTTCAGAAGTTGTTGAAACAGGTAAGCATAGGAAGAAAAAATACCTCTACATAAACTTTAAGGAAAAGATCAAGGGGTTTGTAGGGAGGAGATATAGTCAGGAAACAGAATTTATACTTAGAAACTTTGAAGTAAAAATCCTTGATCTGGAATTTGAAAGATATATTACTATAATAACGCCGGGCCCGTTTCTCTACAACTATGTAATAATTTCACAGGATCAACTAGTTATAGAGTTAAGTGGTAAGAGAGAGGTATATATTGATAGAGAACCTAAAATGATTACTGTATACATAGTTTAATGATCTTTATCTGTAAGGCCGGAAGTCATCATTTATTTCAGACAATCCAGCGTTCTTCATCTAAATACTTGTTTGATACTACCAGGTTATAAGGGTCCCTCTCTTAAATCTCCCATACTTAATAGCATTAACTACATCACTGGTATTTTCTCCTCCAACAATGATGCTTGGAACACCATATTCTCTAGCTATATCTAGTGCTATCCTAATTTTAGTCAACATGCCTCCGGTTACATCTATGCCTGCTGAACCACCAAGTAGTTTAAGTATTCTTGTAGAATTCTCCTTATTGATTATAGGAATAACTTTTGCATCACCATACTTTACAGGATCTTTATCGTATACAGCATCAACTTTTTCAACAAATACTATACGCTCCGGCTTAATGTACGGGGTAAGAAGTCTAAATATCTCTTCAGTTGATAAAACGTAATATACTCCCTTATCGTCATGTATACATTCGCCATAAATAACTGGAACTAAATTATTCCTTAGCGCAATTATAAGCGGTTTATAATTTACGGAGAAACCGTTGCTGGAACGGTATATGACCATACTTGTTTGAGCTGAGACAGCATTTAACCCTCTCTGTATGAGGTGGTCAACAATAATTTTATTAAGCCATCTTGTAGCCCACTGACACATTGTTATAGCTTTCCTTTTCTCTTTTCTTGAAAAAGCTTCAACAATGGGGTGGGCAAAAGATCCACCGCCATGCCCAAGTAGGATCCTTTTATCCTGTATAGTATTCATAAGTATATCTGTAATTTTTTCTAGAGCTCTATAATTTATTGTAAATGGGGTCTTCTTATTGGTAATATATGATCCTCCAATTTTTACAAAAACTACTTCCTTATCCATTGCTTACTACCTGTGATAGAGGTCTTTCTAGTAAGAAATACTTACCTTATACTGCATTTATTACTGTATATCATGGTCATTTTCAAGATCATGTAGAGCAGGAATATTGTATAAACAACAGCTGTTATAGCAGCTGTTAACCACATGTATTTATAAAGCATTGAAAATAGCGGGAACAAATATGTTCTACAAAACATTACCCATTGATAACCATTAAAATATGGTGCTCCTCGGAAGGACTCTGTAAATAGATCGAATGCATTGTAGAACTTTAGATCCTCAACAATAAATACATAGCCATCAACAACTGCTGCAGTAAAGAGTGTAAAGAATGGGTAAACAAGCATCGATATTATAGGGGCTATTAAGTAGGCTACTATAAACTTGTTATCAATGTCTCTTCTCATCTCTTCTAATATGATTGATAAGAAGGGTAGAACCCATATATAGTACGGGTTGTTGCCAACTTTGTTTATTGCTATGGATAATAATAGAACTATAGATATTGATAGTAAAAGACATTTTCTTAGATATCTTCCTTTGATCAAGTAAGCTAATACAGTTATATATAATGCGATGAAAACCGGCAACCATAAAACAGGGATCCATTCTGGGAGTGTATTGTAATGATATTTAGAGAAGTAGAGTGGAAGAGCATAAGGACTTAGTTCTTGCGGCAACCTATAGCTATGAAACAGTATTGCCTTAGATAAGAAGTCATAGGGGGATATAATAAAGAATGGTAAAGTTACTACAATACCTGTTATAAATGAACCATATAGAAACTCATATAATTCTCTCTTTTTACCTTCCCCAGCATAGAATATAATTATTAATGGCAGTACTACTATAGGTAACGGCTTAGTTAATACAGCCAATGAGAACATTACTCCAGATAATATCATTGATTTTTTCTCAAACATAAAGACATATGATAGTAGAAGGAATAATGCAACTAGTAGATCAAACTGATAGCTAAATATGGTACTATAAGAAGCATATGATAGATACCACCATCTAGCCGTCTTCCATCCATAGTGTCTATAGAGTATATAGCCTATTAATACAAAGGATATTATTAATGGCAACTTCGTTAAAAGTCTGGCCAGTGCAGGGTTAAGCTCTTCTCCTCCAAGGAATATTGCTAGATCATACAGGGATACGAACGTTATTATTGGTACAGGTGGGTAGGCAGCCTTAGTTGCATATTTGTAGATATATAGTATGTTATATCTATTAGCTATTGTAGCCCACTCTTCAAAATATCTAATATCGTAAATGTTCCAGCTAACGGGTGCAGAGAAAAGCATTACAGCTACTGCTATAGTGTTTATTAGTATGAAATAGAATCTATGCCTATTTAATCCCTTAGCTATAGCCCCTATTTTACTAGGAATTACTGTCATTGTTAGCTAAGTTCCTCTATAATTATATTATTATATGTCTTTAGATTTTAGTTTTAGGTATTTTACCATGGATGATCATGTGTGCTAACTCAATGAATCCATAACCACTAGGTCTTGTAAGCACTATGTCTGCTATATCCTTAAGTTCTTCATCAGCATTGGAGACAGCTACGCTGATACCTGCTTTCCGTAAGAAATCAATATCCATGTGGCTATCACCTATTGCTAGAACTTCTTCTCTACTAATACCGAGCTTCTCTATGATAAAATCTAGTGCTCTCCCTTTACTAACATCTATTGGTGTCAAGTGTATTGCATATCCACTATACCCAACTTTTACAAAGCTATATTTCTTCTCAACGCATGCCTTAATTGATTGATAGATCTCTCCCGATCTGCTGAGGTACTGTTTTCTCACTTTTAATGCAAAATCATGTACTCTAAACAAGTTCTGCCAAGAAGGCTTAACAAAGTCGTTAAACTCCTTAAGTACATACTCTAATGCATCCCTAGCAGTATACTTAGATATACTATATACTTCACCACCATGATATACTAGTGCCCCTGTCTCCCCAACAACAGGGCCCTTTATACACAAATACTTCTTTAAACCAACCACTATGGGTAATGCATTAGAGGATATTAAGGCTACTAACACCCCATGTTTCTCTAGTTCATGTATAGCCTCTATAACCTCAGTAGGAATCAGAGTAGATATCCTATTAATCGTTAAAGTACCATCTATGTCTGTAGCCACAAGCTTTACCATTTCCCTGCCCCGTCTCTTAATACACTTCCTGTGCTGAGTAAAAAGAGTGTTTTCTATATTAAGATGTAACTATGTTAGTTAAGTATTGGGATTAGGGATGGTCTTATATTTTGTTGGCTTAGGTTTAAATACTGAGCACTTAACATTAGAGGCTATAAAGATCCTTAGTAAAGCGGATACTGTGTATGTTGACTCATATACAAGTATTATATCAGGGTTTAGTATCAATTATTTAAAGAAGTATTGTAAAGGAGTAGTTAGGGCTGTATATAGGAGGGATCTTGAGGGGGATTCTATTAGAAGAATTGTAGAAGAAGCTAGGTATAGAGATGTAGTAATACTTGTACCCGGGGATCCGTTTATAGCTACCACTCATGATGCCATCAGGTTGGAGGCTCTTGAAAAGGGCGTTCCCATTAAAATATCTCATGGAGTATCAATATACTCAGTTGTAGCCAGTGCTATAGGTCTTCAAGCATATAGGTTTGGGAAGACGGTTACCCTTGTGTATCCACAGGACTTTAAACCATATAGTGTTATTGAAGCAATTAGGGATAACTTGGCTAGAAACCTACATACACTTGTGCTTCTTGATCTAAAGCTTGAACAAGGTATTGCTATGACAATTAATGAGGCTATCCCAATAATTCTCGAACTTGAAAAAGAATATTGTAGAAGCACAGACTGCAGCCCATACCTCGATAAAGTAGTTGGTGTTGCATGTGCAAGACTAGGTACTAAAGAAGAGTTCATTAAAGCAGACTTACTGCCTAGGTTAGCCGACCTAGAAACACCGCCACCTCCCCATTCTCTAGTAGTGGTTGCTTATCCGCATCCCATAGAACTTGATTTACTTAAATACAATGCAGGCCTCCCTTCTTTTCTGCATAGAAAACTTTCCATGAAAAGAACCTATCCATTGAATTAAAGACAAAGTTTTTAGTGGGGTATGTGTTTATTCTATATGTGGGTGGGTCAACCATATGGTGTATTCTAGTGCAAGGAAGACCATTATAGCGGCTATGCTATTGTGTATTCTCTTATCCATACAATATGGGGTGTTTAGTGAACCAATACATATTACTGATGCTGCTCATAGGGAGGTTGTTTTACAAGGTGTTCCTGGTAGGGTTGTATCCCTTTCACCAAGTATAACAGAGATCCTTGTTGCACTAGGGCTAAGGGATAACATTGTCGGGGTTGATAGCTACTCCTATAACGATACATATATGGATATATGCAACTATTTTCGTTCAAGAAATGTTGTAGATGTTGGTGGTTATTGGTGGTCAGCAGTCAATGTTGAGAAAATTATAGCTCTAGACACTGATGTTGTTTTAGCTGATCTTGGTGCCCACTATAAACTACTAGATGTATTTGAGGAAAACAATATTACCATTATATATCTTCACGGGGGCTCGGCTTCATCTATAGAGGACATATACTTGGATATAGATCTCGTTGGAAGGATATTTAATGTAAGCAAGGAAAAGGTAGATGAACTTATCAATAATATATCAAAGAATATAAGCAGGGCTAGAGCAGAGTTAGCAGATTATATTGGTACGAAAGCCCTTGTTGTAGTAGGGTTCTGGAATGGTATATGGGTTGCAGGTAAGGGTACTTTCATAGATAGCCTCTTACAATATATTGGATTAGACAATGCAGTGGAAACCAGTGGCTGGTCAATAGTTAGTATAGAAGAGGTAGCCTCCTGGGATCCAGATATAATAATTGTAACTAATATGGGGTATGTAGATAATGAGACTCTAAGAAAAACAGGACTTCTATCTCTAGGTAAACCTATTAGGATTTTAACGTTATCAGAAACCAATCTTATAACACGCCCGGGCCCAAGGATCGGCGAGGCGGCAGAAGTCATAGTAAATATCATACAAGCTACTATCCAGCCTAAGAGGTTGCAATATATAGTTAAAACATTAACAAGTACACGTACTGAGAAACAGATTGTTACAGAGACACATATGTTGACAACTACAGAGACATACCTGACAACGATTAATAAGATAAATGGGGTTTTTCAGGCACAATACTATTGGTTGGTAGCTGGGTTTAGCATAATATTAGCCGTAGCAGTTCTCTATATATCTAGGAGGAGATAGTTTGGAATGTGTGATAAGAAATTATTTAATAGTAGTGTTGATACAGGGTTTAATGTGAACTTATATAGGAGGACAGTATTCTTTTTTCGCAGCCTATACAATAACGTTATGTATTCTTCTCGCCTTACTATCTCTATTCTTTTTAGAGCAAGGTTATGGGAATTCAGAACTAGTTAAAGCCTATAGATCATATAGGATAGTCTATGCAATAGCTATTGGTGCTATACTGTCTATCTCCGGCTCCTTCCTGCAATCAAGCCTTAGGAACCCCTTAGTAGACTATTATATCCTAGGTGTTGGTGGGGGAGCTGTCTTTGGTTTATACACATACTTGGCTATAGTAAACAAGCTGTCATTAATAGGGTTGACATTATCTGCTTCAATAGGTGGTCTTCTAGCACTCTCTCTAACAATGTTTATAGCTGAAGCTGTTGGTGGAAGTGATATAGCCTATGTATTGGCAGGAATGGGTGTTTCAGCGTTTTTCTCAGGCATATCTATTTTACTATCCTACATAGTTGTATTGAAGACGCCTATAGCAGCTTTTGCCTTGATAGGCAGTCTTATAGCTGTATCTCGTTCATGGATGCCTATAATTTTATCCAGTATAATGATCCTGTCTGTTCTCTATATAGTCTTAGCAAAACCATTGAATGCAATAATAATTGGTGATGACTATGCGGCCCAACTAGGCTATAATCCTAGGCTCTACAGGTTTATTGCAGTAGTATCAGCTGGAGTAGCTTCAGCAATGGTTGTTGCTTGTTGCGGTACAATAGGTTTCCTAGGTCTTGTAGCTCCTCATCTAGCCCGTCTTCTAATCAAGAGCAGTGATAACAGATTTGTAATTCCATTATCTGCTCTTCTAGGCTCAACTATACTGCTTATTGCAGATAATATTTCAAGAATATACCTATCTACCAAAATGGGTGAGGTACCAGCAGGTGCTCTTGTATCTATTCTTGGTTCCATATTCTTTATTATAATGCTTGTAAGGAGGCTTAGGAGAGGGATCTAGTTATGGGTGTAAGGGTTTCTAATCTACAGGTTGTATACAAGAATGGCAACGTTATTGCAGTAGATAATATATCATTTACTGTAGACAATGGTGTTGTACTAGGGATTTTAGGGCCTAATGGAGCTGGTAAAACAAGTTTGTTAAAAGCTATTGCAAAACTTGTTAAGTACAAGGGTTTAGTTTATATCGATGGCCTAGAAATATCAAGAACACCGATGAGAGCTATTTCAAAGCTTCTCTCATATGCAGGCGATATTGATGTTCCAGAGTACTTATCTCTTAAAGTGCTGGAGGCTATACTCTTAGCACGCTCTCCTGTTTCAAGGAGGTTTATTGAATCTAGGGAAGACCTTGTTTATGCTCTAAAACTTGTTCAAGAGCTGGGTCTTAGCAACCTTATTGATAGGAGGTTAAACGAGCTTAGCTCTGGTGAGTTAAGGAGAGCTGTAATAGCTATGGCTTTAGCCAAGAACCCTAAGTATATATTATTAGATGAACCAGATTCCCACCTAGATTTAAAGAACAAGGTCCTAGTGTCAAAACTTATAAAAAGAATAGCCCTTGATAAGGCTAAGACAATAATTTTTACAAGCCATGATATATTATTCACAATAAATACTGCATCCCACGTACTGCTTGTAAAGGATGGGAAACCCGTTATGTATGGATCTGTAGGGGATGTATTAGACGAGAGTGTTTTAGAAAAAGTATATGGTGTAAAGTTTACTCTTGTAAACTATGGGGAGGGCAGAGAAACTATACCTATTCCTTTATATTCTTAAATAATTCAAGAACTTCTTTCGAGCTAACTAGTTTTGCACCATAGACTTCCTTCATATACTTTAATGCATACTTATGGTCTTCCTCACTAAATGCTGCTACACCATCCTCTACTACATAAATACTGTAGCCTAGATAGAATGCATCCCAAGCAGTATGTAGTACACATATGTGTGTATGGATCCCGGTCAATATGACGGTGTCAACACCAAGATCTCTAAGCAGTAAATCTAAACCAGTATCCCTGAACCCGCTATAACTCCTCTTATATAATACAAAGTCTTTCTCACTTGGAGCTAGGTCATCGATAATTCTTGCCTCCTTAGAACCAGCTAAAGCATGGGCCCCCCAGATCTTTAGCTCATGGTCAACTGGGAGATGGTGGTCAGCAACATATATTATTGGAACGCCCTTCACTCTAGCTTCATCAATAAGCTTTTTTATAGCAGGCACTATTCTTTCAGCCTGCGGAGAACGAAGCCTTCCATAAACAAACTCATGCAGCATATCAATAACAATTAAAGCCGGCCTCATAGATATCACCATGAAAAATCTATAAGTAAACACGCTATTAAAGGATTTAAGGCTCAAACACCAGAATACAAGACAGCTAACTAGGTAGATGATGAACGACTTCGGAACAGATAGAAAACTATAAATCTAGATGAAGAACCGTGTGAGGGCTGAAGGATCTGCATCAGAACACTATTTTATCGCCAGCAACACTAGGTCCAGATCTATTTATTCCTAACTAGTTAGATGCCTAAACACCTCAATTCCTTATTGTTGAGTTCTTCTAGGTTTTAATAGTGCTTTAATTAATATCTATTATTGTAGATAGGATATTCTGGTGTATAGGATTTGATGTCTAAGAACCCCCTTGAGCTACCTATTGATAGAAAGTTTTCTAGAGAAGAGCTTGCTGAAGCCTTGAGAATTGCTATTATTGCTGAACTCGATGCTATTAATCTTTATTTACAATTTGCTAAAGCCATTGAGGATGAGAGATTTAGGAAGGTCTTCCTTGATATTGCTAAGGAGGAGAAGACACATGTTGGAGAGTTTCTCTCCTTGCTAGAAATTCTTGATAAAGAGCAAGTTGAAGAGCTTAAAGCTGGTAGGGAAGAGGTTAAAGAGCTTACAGGGTTTAGGGAGATTCCTAATCCTTAGAACCAGTAATTAGGTGGTATGTATTAAAGCTTCCATGACAGGCAATAACTAGTGCTCTAATATCATACACTATTCAATGCTTTTTATATTTATACCATATTGTATGTTGAGGTCGTGTAAAGTAATAGACATGATATAGAGTATATGAGAGTATTTTCATCCATGTAGCCCGTCTATACGAGCATGGTATGGATATATATCTATACCTATATAATGACTAGATATTATGGAGTCGATACTTATTTATAGCATATCCATGTATATGTATATAAATGGTATAACCAGTTTTAGGTGTGTAAAATATGTCCCAACCTTATTTGCTTTATGAAACAGATCCAACATACCAAATGGCTGTTAAACAGCTTAAAGATGCAGCAGCACTACTAGGGTTACCAGATGAGATTATTGAGGTATTGAGGCATCCTGAGAGATTATTGCAGGTCAAGATACCTGTTAGGATGGATAATGGGAAAATAAAGGTGTTTATTGGCTGGCGTAGCCAGCACAACAGTGCTCTAGGACCATATAAGGGCGGTATTAGGTATAGAGAGGACGTAAACCCTGGTGAAGTCGTAGCTCTATCGATGTGGATGACCTGGAAGAACAGCTTAGCAGGAATACCCTATGGTGGCGGTAAAGGTGGTATAAGAGTTAACCCGAAGGAGCTTAGTCCTAGAGAGCTTGAGGAGTTGTCGCGGAAATTCTTTGCAGCTATATCGAGAATTGTTGGCCCAGATGTAGATATACCAGCTCCAGACGTCTATACCAATCCACAGACCATGGCATGGTACTTTGACGAATACTCAAAGATTGTCGGCTACAATGCATGGGGTGTTGTAACAGCAAAGCCCCCGCTACTAGGCGGGTTAAATGTACGTGTTGTAAGCACTGGCTATGGAGTGGCACTTGTAGCTAGGGAAGCTGCTAAGAGATGGATTGGTGGTGTAGAAGGAAAGACTGTAGCAATCCAAGGCTTTGGCAATGTAGGCCGATATGCAGCACTTTATCTAAAGGAGTGGGGTGCTACAATAGTAGCTGTTAGTGATAGGAGTGGTGCAGTATATGACCCCAACGGGCTTGATGTAGAAGAGCTTATGAAGGTAAAGAATGAGACTAGGAAGGTTATTAACTATAAGAAGGGAGATGTAAAGATCATAAGCAATGAAGAACTTCTAGAACTACCAGTAGACATCCTTGTACCAGCTGCAACAGAGAACGTTATAACTGAAAAGAATGCTGACAACATAAAAGCAAAGGTTATTAGTGAAGGAGCAAACGGCCCTACAACCCCTGAGGCAGATCTAATACTACACAAGAAGGGAGTAGTAGTAATACCAGACATTCTAGCAAACGCTGGAGGAGTAACAATGAGCTGGATTGAGTGGAGCCACAATAGAATGGGCTGCTGGCTAACTGATGAAGAAGCACTAAACAGGCTAGACAGAATGATGACCCACAACTTCAACAGAGTATACGATGAATGGCAGAAGAAATACAGCGACCACCCAATGAGAGCAGCAGCCTATGCTATAGCTGTAGACAGAGTAGTTAAAGCTATGAAACTTAGAGGATGGATATAATCCCCTTAAACAATAATCTTCTTTTTATAACTATAGCGGCTTCCTACTTCTTCTTTTATATAATACATTACCCTCTATATCTCTGATCTCCTCTACTCTATGTAGAGGAATTTGTTCATCCCCAACAAAAATATAGCCTCTTCTAACATCATCTATTTCATCGCCTCTAATTGATCTAAGTATTTCACTCCCATCAACTATCCTATGCCTAATATAAACTACATAATTACCTGAGTTACCGCCCCATTTTATCCTTCTAAGCCATTTTTCTATCTCTCCTCTTCTATGCCCCATAGTTTATCGCTCTCATAATTTATTTAACTCTAGGCTCTATTATGTTATTAACTGGACTAGATATATCGCTAAGAGAAAATAGGTGGTGAGTACTTGGCTAATGATAAGCTTATTGGATCATTATTAATGATTGCAGCTCTTGCAGGATTCCTGATATATACATGGCTCCTCTTCTTAACAGAGCCTACATTACAGTTTATAGTCATAAAGCTTACTGTATACCTTGGTATAGTAATAGTCCTGGCCATAATTGGTTATATAGGCTATACTTTAGCAACAACACCACCTCCCATACCCCCCGAAGAACTCGAAAAAGTACTAAGGAGTAGTAGTGAAGAGACTGTAGAAGAGGAATAGTTTGTAACCAAGGAAAAATATGATTTAAATGATTTTTAAGGCTCTGTCTTAGTGCATTAATATTGAATAACAATCTATACTATAGACTGGATCTTCATAGGCTATTTCACTCTATATAATAGCTTACTTAGAAGCTTCTCTAGGACCTCTTTTGCTTCACTACATAAATACTTTGACTCCGCCAATATACTTCGAGCTCTCTCCTCCATGTCCTTTATCATCTTCTCACTATAATCCAGGCTCCCAGTATCCTTAACTATTTCCTGGACTCTACGTATATCCTTTTCAGTAATCTCCTCTGGTCTGCGTCGGTCATATATTTCTTCAAGAAACTTTTTATCGCTGGGATTAGCTTCTTTAAAAGCCTTTATTACTAAGAGGGTCTTCTTTTTCTCTCTTACATCACTTCCCATGGGTTTACCTGTTATACTTGGATCACCATAAAGACCTATTATATCGTCCCTTAACTGGAAACCTATTCCAGCGGGTTTGGCAAATCTTGTTAGTTCATCAAGGAAATCCTTTTCTATATAACCAGCTGCGATAGCACCTAAATGTAGTGGTAGCTCAACAGTATAGGAGGCTGTCTTAAGCTCATGAACTTTTAATACATGTTCTTCAGTAGCTATCCTTAAAGGCATGTATGATAATAATACGTCAATGTATTGGCCATAGGCTACGGTTCTTAAGCCTTTAGAATACCTCTCTATAAGTAATCTAATTCTCTCAGGGGGTAGGGGCGCGGAGGCTATAGAACCTATAGCCAGTGCTTCAAGATAATCACCAGCTAATATAGCCTGGGATATCCCATAGTGTATACAGTCGCCTACAAGTTTTTCATTAACACACTTATCCCTAAACCATATATGTAGTGTTGGCCCCCCTCTTCTTAGTTCATCCCTATCCATTATATCATCGTGTACTAGAAGGTAGCTTTGGAGAAACTCTATTGAAGCCATAACATCTTTTACTGGCTCTATATCCAGTCTCCATTTCCTTGACCAATAACCAATCAATATAAGGATAGCTCTAAGCCTCTTTCCTCCTCTCAATGTATAGTCAGCTGGAGCTTCTACAAAATCCTTTAAAACATCATGTATACTAGAAGCTTCCTTCATAAATACTGAAAACCTTTCCTTCAATACTTTATCTACAGTATTCTTTACATAATATATGATTGAATCCTTATCCACAAACCACACCTATATACATGGTTTATAGAACTAGTTAAACAATATTATGGAGAACTCGGCCTCTATAATGTAATACTCTTTAATCTAGCAAGCTCTCTTATAACTGGTAACTCCTTCTTTTCCCCAAGAATATCCCAGATAATTCCTCCTGGTTTAGTTCTTGATGCTTTGAAATATAGTGTCTTTGTTGGGGTAAAGGCAGCATCAATTACAAGGTCATGGGGTTCCCATGGTATCTCGTTAACAAGTTGTTTATCGTGTATTGTTGTAACAATGGGTGTGTACTCATTAACAAGCCCTAGCTCCCTCAATATAGCATACTCAAGCTCTGCATATCCTCCTCCCTTACCAAGCCTATTTCCTTGTTTATCTATTGCAACACTACCTGTTACAACCAAGTCGATCATAGGAAGACCTTGTAGACTAATCTCTCTCCCATAGACGAAGGCTCCTCTAATAGTTGATGCATAGCGGTATGAGAAGGCAGGTATTGTTCTTGGATCAAGGAGTATAAAGCCCCTCTTAAGCCTAGGACTAGCCATTATAACAATTTTTCCATCAAGTAGTGCTTTTAATCGAACAGGTTTCTGGGGACTATCTGGATTCACCTTGATAACTTTTGCTTTCCTCCACAAGCTTGTCCTGAACAGCCTGTTAGCAGCCTCTTCTGCACCAACAAAATTGGGTATCCGGCCATAAACAGGTCTTGGAAAACGTGCAATGTTTTCTCTCTCAAGAATATCCCATATCCTCTTCCTAATCTCGTTCTTAACTCTTTTTATATCACTTATCGTCATTCAGTAGCTCTTCCCCCACCTATAACACTTGTATTTGATCTAGGATAACTAATATTAAACACTTGGCTCTATAACGGATTACGGATAGTAATTAGCAAAAATATTAAAACAAAGGTGGTGTTGTAGGCTATGAAGCTAGTGCTACCAAGTAAACCAGTGCTTCAAGTAGCTCTCGATTTAACATGTCTTGGTAGAGCAACTGCTTTAGCAACAGATCTATCAAGGGGTATTGGATGTAATAAGTTACTAATTGAGGCAGGTACTCCACTAATTAAGTCTTGGGGGGTTTTAGCTGTGTCGTTATTAAATGAGGTTACTAAATGCATGGTTGTTGCTGATACAAAGACTATGGATACAGGAGCTCTTGAAGCAGAGCTTATGTTAAAGAATGGTGCATCAATAGTTACAGTGCTTGGTGTAGCAGACGACTATACAATAAGAGATGCAATCAATAAAGCTAGTGATCTAGGAGGTTATGTAGCGGTTGATTTGATAAATCACCCGGATCCCCTTAATAGAGCAATGTATTTAGTTGGAAAACTTGGTGTTGACGTAATAATATATCATATAGGGATAGATGTACAGGTTTCACGTAAGAAAACAGCTATTGATCTACTAAAAGAGGTTGAGGAGATAAAGAAGGAGTATCCGGGAGTAGCAATAGCTGTTGCAGGAGGAATAAAGCCTCCGCAGGTTCCAGAACTCGTTAGGGCTGGAGCAGATATTATTATTGTTGGTTCATATATAACTAAATCCGGGGATCCCGTAAAAGCAGCTAAAGATATCATTAATAAGTTCCAGGGATAAGGAGGAACAAGGCTTGATAGGGGTTACTGAAGAACTTATAATATTCTATACACTAGCCCTTGCACTACTCTTTGGAAAATTCTTTGAAGAACTAATATCAAGGACAGGGTTTCCCCCGGTTCTCGGTAATTTAATTGCAGGCTTGATCCTTGGCCCAAGCTTTCTAGGTATATACATGGTTACAGATAGTGTTAAAGCAATAGCATGGTTTGGAGTAGCCCTATTACTATTCTATGCAGGTCTTGAGACAAGATATAGTGATTTTATTAAGCTAGTTCCTACAGCAGGGATATTGACTTTAGGGGAAGCAATATCGGCTTTCTCCATGGGATTCCTTGTAGGCTATATACTAGGCTATAATATTCTTCAATCATTCTTTCTTGGAGCAATTCTTGAGGCAACAAGTGTTAGCTTAACAGTTAGATCCCTTATAGAGATCAAGAAATTTGATACTATAGAAGGATATACAATAATGGAGATAGCCGTACTGGATGATCTCTCATCTCTTATAACAATAGCTATTGGCACATCTCTTGTCATACTTGGAGCACTTAATGTAGTAGATGTAGCAAAAGTATTTATTGAATCCTTTGGCCTATGGATTCTCCTCCTACTTATACTACATAGATTCGCAGATCCCATTGTTAGGATATCGCGCAGGCTACATATAGAAGAGGCTCCACTAGCAATAATAATAGCCTTATTTGCAGGGACAGCAACACTTGTAGGTCTTGTAGGTATATCTCCCCTGGTTGGAGCATATGTTACAGGCATAGCCTTATCAGAGATCAGAGGTTTAAAGGAGATCAGGGATGTTGTAAGAAAAATGGCTATAATCTTTTCAACAATATTCTTTGTAACAACAGCTGCACAACTAAATATATGGCAGGCATTTAGATTAGATCTAGTTCCATTCTATATACTAATGATAATAGCAGCATTTGTAGGCAAACTACTTGGCTCAGGACTTACATCAATAATCCTGGGATTCCCACTCAGATCAGCTCTAAGAATAGCTACAGGACTTTTTCCAAGATGTGAGTTTGCAATTATTGCAGCATATTCTGCAGTAAACTTCCACATACTTGGTAGTGAAGCATATTTGGCTGCATTAATTGTTGTATTAGTAACTAATATTGTTACACCACCAATAATTAAGGTAACATTCTCTGGCCCGGACCTAGAAAGAGTTAAACTAAGGTTTCCAAGAAAAGTTTTAGAAAAACACTTTATTACCAAGTAGCAGCTTTAAAACTCAGGGAATTCTACAATTTTATCAATTATCCCTTGATCAATTATTGCATTAGCTTTTCTCTGTAAGTCTAGTATAAAGTTTATAAGTATATCTGCTGCCCGTCGTTTACATTTTCCGCAAAGTATCTTTCCTGCTCTACAGTCATTATATAGTTGCAAAAGATCCTCATTGTTTTTATACAAGTAGTACATGTACAGCTCATATATTGTACATTTATCTGGTTCTCCTCCTAGTTTTCTCTGTTCACTAGCAGTTGCTCTCCCGCCGGTTAGAGCCTTCATAACCTTAGATCTAATGATTTCTGGGGGATCGCTTAGAAATATTGCAAAATCTGGTTTAGAACTACTCATCTTGTTACCATCAAGTCCACGTATGAACTTATGATATGTTGATGCAGGTCTTTTAAGCCCTAGTTCTTTTTCAAAACGAT
>JAGGXK010000091.1 GCA_021163115.1 Desulfurococcales archaeon
GGCTATACTACTTTAGTATTCTTAAGAACCTAAGCTATATTTAACTTTGTTGTACCAATGAGGTAACGGTATATGTTAAGTATAGTATATTTAGTGGGCTTCTATGATCTAATAGCTTCTATGACAAAGCATGATAAGTAAAAATACATTGTGTTGGCAATAGGCTATTCTTTGTTACTATTTACAACATGTGATTATTTTAGACCTATTTTAGGAAGGATTTAAAAGAGATAATTTTTCATTATATTTTTAATACGTGAGTATTAGCTGGTTATCTAAATTGAATAGGTGTACTAGGGGATTGTATATATACTCAACCATCTATTCTTATCGTAAAAGAGGTCGTAAAACTAATAGAATTAAAGGGTTGGGGAAGAAATATGTGTTAGGGATCGTGGCTGCAGTTATTATTGTTTCATTAGTGGGTTATACGCTGTATAATGTCCAACCTCATGAGAAAAAGGCATTAATAATAGATGGTTTGTCTATAGAGTTCAACAATCCTGATTTAATAAAAGGTCTCAGGGAGATATTACATTCTCGCGGATATACCGTTGATGTAGTTAATGGTACTGATGTCACTCTTGATGCATATAAACGTATGTTCGATGGCGGATATAATTTGATAATTATAAGGGTACATTCTGCTCCGGGTGAGGGAGTTTTAGTGCCAAAGTCTTCAGTAGTATTCTTTACATCAGAGCGAACTAGTGTGGACAAGTATTTTGCAGAACAGGTTGCAGGCTATGTTGTTAAAGCAAAGACTTTAACTAGGAGGGAGTCTTTCTATGCAATAACTCCTGCTTTCATACGGAGTACACCAGGTTCCCTGGATGGAGCAGTAGTTATTGTGTTAAGTTGCTTTGGAATGATTGGTGAAGACATGCCTAAAGCATTTATATACAAAGGGGCCTCAGTCTATATTGGATGGAATGGCTATGTAACACCAAGCTATATGGATGAGGCCGGGCTAGCGCTAGTAAAACATCTTGTTATTGATGGATACACAGTTAGTGAGGCTGTTGAGTCTATTATGCAGGAGTATGGTCCTGACCCATATCATGGTAGTGAGCTAGAGTACTATCCATTAAATAAAGGAGATCTAAGGCTAAGCTAGCTTTACACTATATTAGGTGGGTTAAGGAGAAATACCTCTACTTCCTCACCAGCCTCAATCCCCTCAAGATCTTCTTCCACAACAATAAATCCATGGGTTCTAGCAAGGCTAGAGATAATGCTACTACCTTTTACTCTATACGGCTCTACATAGTATGTATTGTATTCTTTTCTAACAAGAACTCTTACATAGCTCCTGTAGCCTACGGGGTTAACTATTCTTCTAGAGAGCCTAGCCCTTATAGCTGGGTAAGGCTCTGGTTGTGCACCAAGCCATAGGTGGAGGAGGGGCTTCATAAATGCTTCAAAACCTACCCAGGCAGCAATAGGGTTTCCACTGAGAGTAAATAATGGTTTCTTATCTATAACTGCAACCCCTGTAGTTCTCCCAGGTCTTAGAGCTATTCCTCTAATAATCCATTTCCCGCGTCTTTCAACAAGCATTGGTATAAGGTCTTTATCGCTTACACTAGTACCACCAATAGTAACAACTATATGGTTTTCAGCTAATGCCTTACTTATAGCCTTACTAACCCTATCTAGGTCGTCAGGGACAACGCCATAGTACTTGGTAGTGGTAAAGCCTAGTTGTTCAATAAGTTGTTTAACCATAACATCTGTAGATAAATAGACCTTTCCCCCATAAAGAGGCTTACCTGGCTCAACTAGTTCGCTACCAATAGAAACAACTCCTACTTGTACACGTTCATATACAGGTAGCTTAGAAAGTCCAACAGCACTAGCTAGTGCAAGATGCCATGGCTTTAAAATAGTTCCTTTCCTAAACATTAACTGGTTTTTCCCTATATCCTCTCCCTGTCTAGTAATATTAGTCCATGGAGAAACCGGCCTCAATATATGGATTTCATCCTCTTTTCTTACAGTATCTTCGTACATAACAACGGCATCAGCACCAGGTGGTATAGGGGATCCTGTTAGAACCTCTATAGCTTCTCCAGGGGAGATGATACCGTATTTATCTGGGGGATCACCTGTCTCTATAATCCCCTTGTATTTTAATACAACAGGGTTTGTTGGAGAGGCGCCTGCAACATCTATTGATCTAACAGCATAACCATCTACTGCACTGCGATTAAACCTAGGTAGATCCATTGGCGAGTATAGATCCCTTGCCAGTATCAAACCCGTTGCATGCCATATGCTCTCCTCAACAATATTGACATCAAGTTTAATGGTATTCACTGCTTTCTCTAATGCATCTTTAATTCTTACTAGTTTACCCCAAAACCTTGGCATATAAACACCTATTTTACTGGCTGGTTAGCATCATAGATTATGCTAGTTCATTTCTAATTAATATTTTAATGTATTAAAGCAGTAATTTAATATAAGCTAATAACATCCTAGAGGTTATGGATTTATGTCAGTAAAACCTATTGTCAAGGTTATTGTTGTTAGTGACACAGTCTTCAAGGAACCATCCAAAGATGTATCAGGCAATAAAGCTATAGAGATCCTGAGAAACCATGGTTATAGGGTTAAAGACAAGGATATAGTACCCAATGATTTTAAGGAGATATACAATGTGGTGGTAAAAGCTGTTGAGGAATCAGATATAGTTCTTTTAATAGGGGGTACAGGGCCTAGTCCAAGAGACATAACAGTTGATGTTGTAGAGAAGCTTGCTTGGCGCAAGCTCCCAGGTTTTGGTGAACTGTTTCGGTATCTAACATATACTGGAGAGGGAGCTAAAGCAATCTATACTAGAGCAGAAATGTTTCTTGTAGGAAAATCTGTTGTAGTAGTTCTCCCAGGATCAGTAGATGCAGTAGTGCTTGCGTTAGAGAAGATACTTGTAAACAATATTGACCATGTAGTTGAAGAACTTAGAAGGCTTCACGGCCCTCATAAACATGTGTGATTACAGTTATGGTTTATTCATCCACTAAGTTATTTACAACACTTTTTATTAAATCAGGTCTATCAGTTACAATACCATCAACCCCCATTTCTATGTATTTGTAAGCCTGGGTCTTGTCATTAATTGTCCAAACAAGTACAGTGATGCCATGGCTATGGAGTTTATCTATAATCTCCCTGTCAACAAGGCTTAGATGAAGAGAGGCCATGTCTGCATTAGCAGCAATAACTAGGTCTACAATGTTTACTGGAAGAATATTTATTGAAGCAATAGTTATAGCGTCGGGTATGTATTTTTTAACAATCTTTAGCTCCGGATGCAGTTCCGAAGTAATGTATACTTTGCCTGTATACCCCGTCTTCTCTAGAAATTCTCCTAGCTTAGAAGCAATACCTCTCTGCTTTATATCTATCATTACATCAACTACCCCATTTATTCTCTTCAAGATGTTTTCAAGAGGTATGGGCTTCAATATAGGGTCTCTGTAAAAGAAGTGATAGTCTATCCAGGCCATGATCTTGCCGGGAATGGATGCTCTCCTAACAGGGCTTGGGCCATGGATTGCATAGAACCTGTCATTCATATATCTTGCATCAACTTCTATAATATCGGGTCTTATCCTTAGATACCATTCTATGATTCTCCAGGTATTAGCCCTATGCCCTACTATCAAGATCTTTCTAGCCAACCTAGGCACCATCTTAGTAGTTTGCATTGCCGAGATGTATTGTAATGTTAGGGAAGTATAATATGGCCTGTTCTGCCATACAATAAAATAAGGTATTAGTATTAAACTTTCTATGAGGTGGTATTGTATGGTTACTAGGAAGCTATATTATGAAGACCAGTATATGAGGGAGTTTAAAGCAAGAATAATTAGGTCAGATGATCTAGGTAATAAGCGTTGGGCACTAGTTCTTGATGCATCAGCATTCTATCCAGGTGGAGGCGGGCAGCCATACGATACTGGGGTTTTAGAGGGAGAGAACTGGGTTCTCAGTGTAGATAAAGTATATATGGATAACGACTTGATTGTACATGAGGGCGTACTTGAGGGTTCTGGCAAGCCTGTTGTTGGCCAGATGGTTTATGGGAGGCTTGACTGGGATAGGAGATACAGGATTATGAGAATGCATACCGCAGCCCATATTATCGGCTGTGTTATTAAGAAAATGTTTAATGCGGATTTCCATGGTGGGGCAATAAATATTGATGTAAGCTATGATGATTATACAGCAAGAATTAAACGAGATGATCTGCCAGAGATAGAGAGGAGAGCAAATGAGATAGTAGAGGCAGGGTTATCTCATATAGTTCACTGGATGCCCCGTGATAAAGCTATAGAATTTCTAGCAAAATACAATGTAGCCTTAACTCAGCTTCATGAAGGCCTTGAGACTATAAGAATACTTGAGATTAAGGGATTATGTGCCTATCCTTGTGGAGGAACCCATGTTTCTAATACAAAAGAGGTTGGTAGGATAAAGATTCTTAAGAGGGAGAGTAAAGGTAGGGGTATAACAAGGATAAGATATACCATAGAGCCTTGATTCTAGGGGTAGAGGTGGCTACCTAGATGAGTTTTAAACTAGGCGGGTTTAAGCTGACAAAGGGTATGGTGGAGTCTCTGAAGAAGGTTAAGAGGAAGGACTATGATATTGTTATAGTTGGTGGAGGGCCAGCGGGTTTAACGGCTGCATTATATGCTGCTAGGTATGGGTTAAAGACTATTGTTGTAACAAAACTTGTGGGGGGACAAGCTACAGAGGCTCCTCTTGTAGATGATTATCCCGGGTTGCCCGAGATCCCTGGCTCTGATCTTATGAATAAGTTTGCTGATCATGTAAGAAAGTATGGTGTACCAATAATTATAGATGAGGTAGTTGATCTAAAGCGTGAGGGAGTATATTGGTGTGTCTACACAAGGCTTGAAAGGCTTGATAGGAAATACTGTGGGTATGCAGTAATACTTGCTATGGGGAGTGAGAAGAGAAAACTAGGTGTACCAGGTGAGAAAGAGTTTGTAGGTAAGGGTGTTTCATACTGTGCTACATGTGATGGACCATTGTTTAAGGATAAGATTGTGGCTGTTGTAGGTGGAGGGAATTCTGCATTAATATCAGCACTTTATCTAGCTAGTCTTGCATCAAAAGTATATCTAATACATAGAAGGAGAGAGTTTAGGGCATTCCCTGTATACGTAGATAAAGCTAGGAAGAATCCAAAAATAGAGTTTATACTAAACAGTATTATTACCAGGATACTAGGTGATAACAGGGTTAGAGGAGTTATTGTAAAGAATAAAGAAACTGGTGAGGAAAAAGAGCTAAGGCTTGATGGATTATTTATTGAAATAGGTTCTGAGCCTCCTACAGAATTCTTTAAGAAGATAGGTATTCCAGTAGATGAGAAGGGATATGCTATTGTAAAACCAGATATGAGCACTGATATAGAAGGAATATACGTTGTTGGAGATTCTGCAGGAGGGCCTTGTAAGTATAGATTTGAACAAATAATAACTGCTGCAGCTGAGGGCGCTAAGGCTGTTGACTCAGCCTTCAAATATATACTGGGTATAAAGTCTAGGTAGCGGTTAAAGTAGGAGAGGCTTACCAAGTGTTTCTTCAACTAAATCCTTTATATGAAACAATTCATTTATATTATGGTTGCATGGTAGTTCGCAATAAATATTTATTCTGATTCCATTTTCCTCTTCCAGGGCTTCAATATAGTCAACAGTTTGATCAAATCCGTGGTCTAGGTGATCAGCTATTTGAAGCATCACTGTTCCAATGCTATACTCTTCCTTAGTACACCACTCTATGTGATGACATTTTACATACTTGGCGATCTCTTCAACTAGTTCTTTCTTAAATCCTAGCTCCTGTTTACCAAGTACTTCTCTTATATATTCCATGCTTCTAATACCGTGGGGTTCTTGGTTGAAAACTATGTCGTGCAGAATTGATGCAATAGCTAGGGCGTTTCTTAACTTGTATGGTATATCTCTTGTAATTCCCAGATCTGTAACAAGATCTATAGCTAGCTGTGTTACTTTAGAGACATGTTTTATCCCAGCACCATAGTTTCTCTCTAAAGCTATAGAGTCTATCCTAGATAATAATGGCTCAGGTAGGTACTCTAGCAAGTAATGCAAGGTATATACCATCTTCTCCTGCCTAGGAACTTCTAGAGCGCCTGGTACTCTCCTCCTAACTCTTACCACAGCATCCCATGGTTTATAGCCTAAAGCATATACAAGGTAAGCTGCTGCAACTGCCCCACTTCTACCAATACCTCCCATACAATGTACCAGTACTCTGTCTCCCTGATCAATATGATTCTTTATCCACTTCACTATATGGTAGAGCTCTAGTAGGTGTGGTGGCCACCAGTCCTTGGTGGGGCTATAGAATACCTCGGGCACCGAGGCTTCTCCATCTCCTGAGATAGGTCTGTATAGGTACACCAGTGTATTCATGAGGCTCGATAAGTATAACTACGGCATCAAAGATCTTAGAGAGTTCAATTACTTCACTGGGCAAGGGGTATCTAGATATGGCTAGCTTACCATTAATTATCCATCTATAGGGCATTAGTAACCACTTTTAATGATCTCTACTAGGCTTTCTCTACTTTCTCCGAAACCTCTCTAACCTTATTGTTAAACCAGTCTAAGTCAATTATATATCGTTCATGAATACCTTCTCCTATAACAACTTCTCCAGAATAGGCTTTAACCCTGAAAACCAGCTTCCTACCCTTAATCGATTCCAATAATGCCTCTACATGAACAATAGATCCTATCGGGGCTGGTGCTTTATGGTATACATCCACATGTATCCCCACAGTAGTCTTTCCCTCACCAAGATACTGGTCAGCTAGAATCCTAGCAGCTTCCTCCATCCACATGATCATTGTAGGAGTAGAGAGTACCTGTACACCACCAGTACCAAGAAAGCTTGCAGAATGCTTATTCTCAACAACTCGTTTAAACTCATACTTTAAACCAGGCTTTAACTCGTTCATAGTTCCTTCCTCTAAAACACTTCTATTACCGAGATACTCAATCTAGGTTGTCTTTAATAATACTTACACACCTTTACTACCAGGATATAGATATATGGTGAGAAGGCATGAATGATGAGTTTATACAAGCATTTCTAATGCTTTTTGTTGTACTAGATGCTATAGGTAACGCTCCTTTATTCTATTATTTTACAGGAAAAATGGATCCTCAGCGTAGGAGAAGTACTATTAGGTTAAGTATAATAGTTGCCTCCCTAATACTACTGTTCTTCATGGCCTTAGGTGATCTGGTTTTAACATACCTAGGCGTTAACATCAATGATTTCCGCATAGCAGGTGGTATAGTCCTGTTCATATATGCTGTACTAGGAATTCTAGGGCATAGCGTAGCCGAAGAGGTTTCTGGAGAAGACATTGCTGTGGTACCATTAGCAACACCCCTGCTTGCAGGGCCAGGTGCAATAACTGTTATGATATATATAAAATATACGTGGGGGCTCTGGACGGCTTTTGCAAGCTTGTTAATAAACATGGTTATAGCATGGTTTTTCCTGGAGAATGGTGATAAATTATTAAGTCTTCTCGGGAGAACAGGGAGCACTGTACTAAGTAAAATCATGGCTATACTTCTTGCAGCATATTCTATAGCAATGATTAGAGAGGGCATATTGGAGATTATGGCTTGATACAGGGAATTAATTATCAATTTATTGATATATGCTTTGGGACTTTTTCCAATAGAATATTTTATTAGAATCTGCGACAATATTATAGGTGGTAGATAATATGCCCGTAGTCCGTACTGGGCCAGTTAGGGTAAGCGGGTATGCAATAAAGATAAGGAGAGTTGTTAATGCAGCTCTAAGGGATCTAATTAAGGAGAAGAAGGTGGATACAAAGAAGATAAACCAGCAGATCTCCGACTTAAATGCAAAAATATACCAGGTTCTTGTTGATAGGTTCGAGATACCTAAGGAGGCTATAGCAAATATTGTAGTAGACTTTGATATAGAGGATAGTGATCTAAAAATAAACGACATAACTATAGAAATTTATGACAGAGACGATATATTAAGCAGAAATGCTACCAACGAAGTAAAGAAGATCCTTGGCTTAATGAAGTAATTTTGAACATGACACTTAAGTCTTTAATGAACAATAGTCTTCTTTACATAGGTATTTAATAGTAGCTTCCTAGAAGCCATGGATTACCTATGCTAACATTCTTTAACCCAGCTTTCTTAGCAACCTCATATGCCTTATAGGCATGGCTCCTACTTGTTGGTGGGAGGTCTTTAAAAAGGTAGTGGGGGTGGAAGGCTAGGAGTCTATAGGGTATCTCAGGATTAAGTTCTGCTAAGAACTTAGCAATACCCTCTACTTCGTACTCATCTACATACCCTGGTACAAGTAATGTACTGGCCACTAGCAGGGGCACCTCAGGTCTTTCATTAAACTTGTCTGCTACTCTCTCAACATTCTTTAAAACAAGTCTTCCATCATTGCCTGTTAACGCTTTATATACTTCTGGAGACCAAGCCTTTATATCAATCTTGACTATGCCGCCTGTCTCAATACTTAGTTCAACAGCTTTATCGAGCAGGTTTGGGTTCCATAGCCCGTTTGTTTCCCAGCATATTCTAAGGATCCTAAGCCCTATTTCTTCAGCTTTACCTAGTGCCTCTCTAGAAGCCTTAAGTGCGTGAATAGCATTAGGGCCAGGGTCTCCGCCAAAGAAACATATGCATGTAGTTCTATGGTTAATCATATCAACTATATCTCTTACAGACAACAAGGGCTTCCCCTTGGCAGCCATAAGTCTGTATTCCCAGTTCTGGCAGAATAGGCAGTTAAAATTGCATGATCCATAAAATACAGCTATATTATAATAGCCTCTCTCAACACCAGGTTTTATAGCGTATCTTGGGTATCCTCTCCCTGTTGCACCAGGGCATACCCAGTCAGCAACACAGTTTGTTGGATGTGGATCATAATATGCTTGCCCGGGAACAGCATCATATGATCCTGTTTTAGGCTTTAGCCTACCATTAATATTAGTTATAATACCACAATATCCTAGTCTCCCTTCTGCTACTCTACAGCTATTACCACATATTCCACACTGTACTCCATTACAAGGTATTGTAGGGGGCAATCCTATAGAATCCCTTGATCTCCTATGAGCCTCAATAACTAATGGGACCGCTTCCTCCCACCTAGTTCTTAAACAGGAAACACAAACCCCTAAGTAGCTAGAGATCAGTTTTGATTCCCTACCACAGATCCTGCAGAAACCCATACCTATCTACCAGCAAGAAGCCCTAGCTCTAAAAATATTATGTTGTTTAGGAGGTTTTTCTTTCCATAAGCTTAGCCCATATAGTATCTGGTGATTTATAGGAGACTAGTATGTGTCTGGTATTGAAGGATATGTGGTGTCTCCCCTCTTTATCAATACCTATGATCCCAGTTGTTCCTTCTCCAATTGTGGATGTGATATAGTTAAGTACTATATCCATAGAGTATTTGAAACCATACCCTTGTTTAACAAGGAGAGCTATCCTTAGCCCAGGCATTGTTAGAAGCATTGCTTCACCTATACCTGTTGCTGCAACAGCTATGTCTTTATCTGCATAGAAGCCTGCGCCGGGAACAGGGCTGTCCCCTACTCTGCCAGGGAGTTTAAGCCATACACCCCCTGTACTAACCCCTGCTACAAGTCTTCTATTAGAGTCTATTGCTACAGCTCCAACAGTATCAAGCCACCCTATCTCCTTTAGCAGGGGTATATTGTTTTTAAAATATCCTAGCTCGCCTCTAGAATATTTTCCTATAAGCTCACTATACCTTTTCTTAACCTCCTCTGGAACAGGGGGTATTTCCTTCAAACCTACTTTCTCAGCTAGTCTATCAGCTCCTTCTCCAGCAAGTATCACATGGCCAGTTTTCTCCATAACAATTCTTGCAAGCCTTATAGGGTTTTTAGGATACTTTACAGTAGCTACTGCACCAGCTTTACCAGTTAAACCATCCATTATACCAGCATCCATCTCTCTCTCACCAAGAACGTTTAACACGCTACCGATGCCTGCATTAAATGCTTGTGAATCCTCCATATAGGCTATAGACTCAACAACAGCTTCTACAGAAGAACCTGTAACTAGGTATCTATAGCCGTGTTCGGCAGCATCTCTGATAGCCTTTATAGCCTTCTCTATACGAGATCTAGGGGCCTTCCATGTTCCAGCTCCTCCATGTAATAATAGAACAGGCTTAACCATGGCAGCTAGTCACCAGTAATCTCATAAATGTAATGACGTAAAATATTTTATTATCTCAACAATTATTCATTAAATGTTCTTGATTTACATGAGTAAATTCCAGATGCGATCTGAAGGTACAGAATAGGTGTATAATGCTATGGAGTGGACTGCGGGCATTCTCATGGTGATTGCTCTTACAATTTATGCATTATTCTATTTCACTCATGGACGATATTTGCAAGGGAAGGTTGTTAAAGCCGATCCTTCAAGGTCTACACCTGCCTACAGGTTATATGATGGAGTAGACTATGTACCCGCCAACAAGTACGTTCTATATGGACACCATTTCGCAAGCATTGCAGGAGCTGGGCCTATTGTAGGACCTGCTATAGCTCTTGGATGGGGATGGGCTCCTGCAGTATTATGGGTTTGGCTTGGCAACGTATTTGTTGGAGCAGTCCATGATTATTTATCGTTAATGGCTTCTGTAAGATATGATGGTAAGAGTATTGGATGGATAGCTGGTAAATTGATGTCTAAGAGAGCGTTCTATGTCTTTAACTCATATATATGGTTTGCACTAGTACTAGTGATAGCAGCATTCGGATATATTATATCAGTACTCTTTGTTGCAACACCTGGTGCTGGAGTAGCTGCAATGCTTTTACTGTTGTTTGCATTGATTATAGGATATACAATGTATAAGACACCATTGGGATTCAAGGGGGCCACGGTTCTTGCATGGATCTTCATAATAATAGCTGTATATCTAGGTGTACTTTCACAACTTAACAACTGGTTCTCTCTAACATTCGATCAATGGATCATAGTACTATGGATCTACATCATTATAGCAGCATCAATACCTGTATGGATACTGCTCCAGCCAAGAGACTATACAAACGCATACATCCTATGGGCTAGTCTAGTAATTGGTGGCGGGGCACTCATATGGCTAGCTATAACAGGTAGAGGAGTTCTATCATGGCCAGCATATACATTATTCTCGCCAAATATTATAGGAGGACAACCCTCCCCGTTCTGGCCAACAATACCGCTGGTAATAGCTTGTGGTGCATTATCAGGATTCCATAGTCTCGTGGGTTCAGGAACAAGTTCTAAACAACTGGCAAATGAGCTCCACGGGCTAGCAGTGGGTTATGCAGGGATGCTTACAGAAGGCTCCTTATCAACAATGGTTATAGGCTCTATGGCGGCTTATGGTACAAATGCTTTAGCTGACGCTATATACAAGGCTTCAACCAACAAGGTTGTAGTAAAGGTTGCTGAAGCACTTAATGTGATCCAGATTGATTCATATGATAAAGCATTTGAACTTGCATCAAGACTTGCAGCAAACCCAGACATATTTGGTAAACTATACGCTGGCCTAGCTAATGCACTTAAATGGAGTGTGATCCCTAGAAGCTATGCTTATGCAGCAAATAATGCATTTGGCCTAGACCTAACTGTTATGACAATATTTGCTACACTATGGATAACAGGGTTTGCACTAACATCACTTGACACAGCTACTAGATTAGGGAGGTATGCATGGCAGGAGCTTATGGAGCCTCTAAAGAAGACTAGTGAATCACTATACAAGTTCCTAGCCAACAAGTGGGTTGCCTCAGCAATACTTGCAACACTCGGTATACTCCTAGCTTACTCAAAACAATTCCTCATCCTATGGCCAGCACTTGCAGGAATGAACCAGCTACTAAGCAGTCTAGCACTCATGACCGTCTCACTATGGGTTATAAAAGTTCAGAAAGCTAGTGGCCTAGGCAGGGGGCTAGTAGTATCACCAACAATATTCATATGGGTAACAGTTACAGCTGCTCTACTATGGTATCTAGCAGTGGTAGTTCCTGCAACATATTCAACAGGAGTTGCTGCTGGAGACCCAACCAAGATCGTTACAGCAATAATAGTTGGCACCATAACAACAATAGGAGTAATACTAAACATACTCTTATTCATTGAATGGATACTAAACCTTAAGAAACCTATATCAAAATAGCTCTTCTTAAGACAACACGATAAAAATAATGAAAAAGTATAGACTAGATAGAAAGTGAAGTAGTCTAGAGGAATTAATGGGCTTAAAGATATTATAAGGTATGTTAAAGCGGTAGGGCAACTCTAGGATCCGGTGTTTATAGGTTGAATGGAACATACGTGTTCAACATATTGTTCCTACTAATAGTGTTACTTGCAGGTGCTTCGGTATACCAGTTCTTTAGAGGTAGGAAAAAGAACTTACTCCTGCTAGAGCTAGCATCTAGATCACTTGAAAAACACCTTAAACCGAGGGATAAAAACTACCTGGTTATCGGTGTCTACATAGGATTTAAAGGATTCTATAAGATCTTCTATAAAAGCCTTGAAAGAATGGAAGCCACAGTATTATTACTTCCTAGACAAAGCCTTATCTACTACCCTATATCAAAACTTACATCAAGATTTGATAGAATCTTTCTTGTATTCTGGTATAATAAAGAGATAGTTAACGAAGCTCATCTCATAAGGAAGGGCTACTATAGACTAGGCCTAAAGAAAACAATTAAAGGTATAGAGGAAATGATTGTTAAGCAAATTACTCTCGCAGGTAAACAATACTATCTAGTATACAAGCAAAGAGATTATGCAGAAAAAATACTAGATTTTGCTAAAAGACTCCATAAACCAGATATAATAAACCACATAGCTATTGTACCCCAAAATAATACACTCTACATGGCTGTAAAATATGATCCAATTACGCTTGACGACTTACTAAATAAAGCTTATGAGTTCGCTAAAACTCTTGCATAAAGAATTAGAGTATAAAACCTCTATACATATAGTTAGTTTATTAGACCAGTATTGCTCTCCAGTGGTGGTCTATGTGTCCTCTCTAAAGAGAATCATTGAGGAAATAAACTATGAGAAGCTAACATATATTCACGCCCTCATACCTATACCTCTAGCAGTATCAGTGATTGGTATTCTTTATCTAGTATACCAAGGTATTAGCTCATCTATAACGCCCTTCCAGACAGTAACGGATCTTAGTTCAATAAAGTTTGCAAGTCTATGGATAGTATATACTCTTGCTTCAACAATATCAGCTTATAGGCTCTTGAAAACTATGAACCAGCACCTAGTCTATAGTAGTATAGAAACTTATTATTGGATAAGAACTAGAGGTGGAGACTTTAAGTACGTGGTTGAAGCTGGTTTTGAGAAAAAGAATATTCCTTCACCTATAACAGCTCTCTTAATAACATTGCTTACAGGAGGTCTTGCATATCCTGTAATGCTTGGATTGTTTGAGAATACTCTTAGAAAACACTCTATTAGTGAAGAAAAAGCTTTGTTTGGTGAAAACTTTACTCGTAAAAATAAGCCAGAGTATATCCTACTTGACATAGCTTTGACGCTAACAACTCTTGGGCTATGGATGTGTATCTGGATATATCGGGCTGTACGCCAATATAATACTCATCTAGATATAGTTCACGGAAATCATCCTCTACCCCCGCAGAAACCCTCTACAGTATCTATACAAACCTATGTTAATCCGGGGCTGGCGGTAATAGCTACATCAATGCTCTCTACGGGTATATATGGCTTCCTATCAGTTTTAGGTATACCAGTGTTTCCGCTCCCAGTTCTGGCTTATACATTTATATTTAGTTTCCTTGTATTATCAACAAGAAAACATGGGGTATTTACTCAGTCAATACTAATACTTTGTATGGAGTACATTATCTTAGTAGGCCTAGGTTTTACTGGATTCTTGTCATACAATAAATATGGCTTCATAGTTGATGAATTCACGGAATCAATTTCGTCAATTATAAGTAGTGGTAATATATTACAGATGACACTATTTATTTTCCAAAACAATAGCCTAATTGTGTTATCAGGGCTTGTACCACTTCTTGGAAGTATATATGCAGGTTACGCTGTTTCCAATACTGGCTTTCTCTATGGCCTATTGATTGGTAGAGACTACTATGTGGAAGGGACATACAGTGGGCTTCAACTACTTATAATGCCCCATACAGTTCTAGAACTATATGCATATGCACTTGCAGTTACTGCAGCATCCAGGGCATTTCTTAAAGACTATAAAAAACTGGTAATATACGGAGCTTTATCAGCGTTAATTCTATTGTTTGCCGCAATTATTGAGTCCTACACCATAGTTATTTCTAGAAACATAGTTGGTTGAATAAAAATAAACCCTTTTATTGGAGCATTAGGGAGATAAACTGTTTGATGAGGGATACCGTAGATGATTAAGCTCGTATCTTTTGATGTATGGAATACACTTCTTGACTTGGATAAGTTTCTTGAGGAAATAGCGAGAGAGCTATCAATAATTACAAGGATTGATGAAGAAAAAGTTGCGGCAACACTATATAGTGTTAGGAAGGAGGTTAAGGAGTTAAGGGTTTCAGGGAAAATATCTATCAATGAAGTTCTTGAACTTAGCCAAGACATGATTGCTGAGCTACTTAACATTGATGTTGAGGTTGTGAAACGAGGTATTGCTAGGGCAACAATATATATTGATCCACGTGAACTCGCCATTGATGGGGCTAGAAATGTTCTTAGAAAGCTTAAGGAACAGGACTTAATTATTATAACTATAGGAAATATAATGATATGGCCATCATCGTATACAAGGCTTCTTCTAGAAAAAACTGATCTAGCATGGTTTATTGATAAACAATTCTATGCAGATGAGATAGGTGTTTTTAAACCTTTTAAAGAAGCATTTCTTAAACCACTAGCAATATATGGTGTACAGCCTAATGAGGCTATTCATGTTGGTGACTCATATAAAGAGGATCTCTTAGGTGCATGGGAAGCCGGACTATATAGTGTTAGGATAGATAACGCTATCGAAGATATTATAGAGGAGGATGAGAGAAGATACATTGTTCCAAGTCTAAAGAAGATTCCTGAACTAATTAAGGCCTTGAGATAATTAGAGATATTACTAGGGGGTTAGTCTTGAATCCACAATGGATTTGTAAGAGATGCGGATTCTCTGATGAACTTTCTAGATATTATTGGAGATGCCCTAGATGTGGTGCACCACTTGATCTCAGTTATGAAGTCAAGTGGTCTCCAAGGGGAACTGGTGTTTCAAGATATTCTTCAATGCTTCCCATAGATCCTGGCTATCTCCTTGGTGAAGGTAACACACCCCTTATTTCTAGAGACATTAATGGGCATCGGATCTATTTTAAACTAGAGTACCTTAATCCTAGTGGTAGTTTTAAGGATAGAGGAACAAGCCTATCTCTATACCTTGCAAAGAAGCTAGGGTATAAGATTGTTGTAGAGGATACAAGTGGTAATACAGGGATTTCTGTAGCAACATATGCCTCTGCCTTAGGGCTTAGAGCAAAAATATACATGCCTAGAACGGCTCCTAGGGGGAAGAAGGCTGTTGTAGAAATGCTTGGTGCAGAAGTCATAGAGACAGGCTCTAGGCATGAAGCATCCATAAGGGTTTTAGAAGCTATAAACCAGCCCAGCGTATTCTATGTAGCCCATACATGGAGCCCTCTCTACACATCGGGTGCAGAGACTATTGCATACGAGGTCTATGAACAAGGTTTTAGAAAGGGTACTGTAGTCATACCTATAGGTTCCGGAGGATTATTCCTTGGTATTGTAAGAGGGTTTACTAATCTTGTGGAATTAGGGCTTTTAGATGATATGCCGCAAATTATTGGTGTCCAAGGGTATAGTGTGCATCCTGTGTACCGGGAACTATATGGCAGAAGTCATAAGGGTTCATCGAATCTAGCAGACGGGATAATGGTTCCTAACCCTCCTAGGTTAACTGAGATCGTATCCCTGATAAAGAAGTATAAATGGGGTATTGTACTAGTTGGAAATAACGAGATAACTAATGCTTTGAAGAACTTGTATAGGATGGGATTTATTGTTGAACCAACTTCTGCCGCAGCTCTTGCTGGGTTCTATAAAGCTTTAAGACAAGGCCTTGTTACAGGAGAAAATATATTAATACCATTAACGGGCTCTGGGTTAAAAACTATTGGTACTATTATACAACTAAGCTTAAATAATTGTTAGGCTATCCTAAGAAATAGAGGATAACTAAATGATGGTGGATTAGTGATGGCAGCAAGGCCATGGACTACTTTAGAGGCATTACCTCCTGGTTCGAGAGCAAGGGTAGTCAACATCAACGCTCCTGGTAGATGGAGCTACAGGCTTCTTCAAATGGGTTTTATCCCGGGTGCTATAATAGAGATTGTTGTTAATAATGGTGTTGGACCTATACTGGTAAGGATTATGGGGATCACAATATCTCTTGGCCGAGGTATTGCTAGGAGAATACTTGTTGAGCCTATATAGCATGGTATCTGATTTCTATTTACTGCCGCACTTATGCAAGGAATACTTTACAGCTATCGGTTAGCTTTATAAAATTTGGCTACCCTAAATATTGGTTTGAGGACCTAAGGCTATTCCATTAATTATGGTGACGTATAGAATGAATCTCGGAAAAACAGGAAGCCAGGAAATAGTTGTAGGTGTTATTGGTCAGCCAAATGTAGGGAAATCTACACTGTTTAACTTACTGACAGGTCGTAAAGTCCATGTAGCTAACTGGCCCGGTGTTACTGTTGAAAAACATGAAGGTTGGCGCGAGCATCATGGTTATAGACTTCATTTCATAGATCTTCCGGGAATATATGGTTTTTCAGCTTCTACTTTAGAAGAGGTTATAGCAAGGAACTTTATCGTTAGTGGTGAAGCCGACGTCCTTATAGTGCTTATTGATAGTACTGCCCCAGAACGTACAATGTATCTTGCTATACAAGCTCTTGAGTTATTTCCCAGGACAATCGTTGTGTTTACAAAAAGTGATCTAACACACGCCCATGGCATCCATATAAATTATGAAGCACTTGCTAATAGGCTTGGTGTACCAGTTGTTTCTGTGTCGGCTGTAACAGAAACAGGCATAGATAGATTGCTTGATCTAATAATTGAGGTTGCTAGAGGGAGGATAGGTAGGGGTAAACCACTTAAAATAGGCTATGGAGAACTAGAACCCTTTATTAGTGAGGTCGAGGAGATAGCTAAGAGATCAAGTCTTTCAGAAGACTATCCATTAAGATGGCTTGCAGTAAGGCTTCTTGAAGGGGATCAAGAGCTTATTAGAAGGCTTGAAAAGAGGGGGGAGAAGGATATAGTTAAAGAAGTTATGAGGCTAAGAAACGAGGTTATTAATGTTTTTAAGCGTAGGCCTGAGGAAATAATGGCGCAGAGGAGGTTCGAGTACTTATCCAAGATCGTAGAGGGTATTGTTGTTAGGGTAGAGGTTAAACCGGGTGTTTATGAATGGATCGATAAAGTATTTGCTCATCCAGTTATAGGATCCATAACATCTATTCTCTTACTTGTATCGCTCTTCATAGTGGTTTTTACACTGAATACCGGGTTTCCATTTAATATTATATTAGAAAACCTTGGTTATTCCGGGGCTGCAGAATATTTAGAGGAATACAGTCTTGGAGGGCTTATGGAGAAGCTGATAGTCCTTGCTAGTGGTTTGGTAGAGGGTGCAGTAGCTGGTTACCCGCAATGGCTGCAGAGCCTTATATTAGATGGTGTTATTGGGGGAGTTGGAGCTGTCCTTGTTTTCCTACCGCTTATATTTCTTGTAGCTTTAATGCTAGCAATTCTTGAAGACTCGGGGCTTTCTCCAAGAATTGCTGTCAGCCTCCATAACTTATTAAGTAAGATAGGCATATCCGGGCATGCAGTATTCCCTATAACACTGAGTCTTGGATGCAACGTACCAGCTATAATGGCTACCCGGGCTACCCCCAGCTATAGGGAGAGGCTTAGGCTTATAACAACACTAGCCTTTATACCATGCCAGGCAAGACTTGTTGTCATTCTAGCATTTGCATCAGCATTAAGGGGGCTGGGCAGTATAGCTGTTATAGCCTTATCATATCTGGGCGCGTTTCTTACATTCATGCTAGTAAACAAGGCTCTCTATATCTATGATAGGAAGAAAGGCTATGCTGAGGAACCTGAGCTATTGCTTGAACTACCCCCTATCCATAAACCTATCCCTAAGGTTATATGGTGGCTTACATGGGACTCTGTAAAACATTTCCTTAAAAAAGCTGGTACAATAATATTTCTTGTAACCCTGGTTGCCTGGGCACTTCTCTATTTCTCACCAAGTCTCTCGCCAGCTAAGGAGCTTAGTGAGAGTATTGGGGCAGGTATTGCAAAACTATTTGCTCCACTCCTTATACCACTCAACATGAATGATACCCAGGCATGGATGATGGCATACGCGCTAATAGTTGGCTTTCTAGCTAAAGAAGCTGTAGTTGGTACACTTGCACTCCTAGCAGGCACCAATACCGCAACAGATGCTATAAAAACTCTAGGCTATAGTGATCCACAGATAGCTGCACTTACAATGTTTATAGTACTATATGTGCCATGTGCTGCAACACTTGCAGTAGTATACTCTGAAAGCCGGAGCTTCAAGACAACACTACTTACTATAGCGTTAATGCTCTCCATAGCCTACATGGTCATGATTGCAACCTATGTCATTGCATCACTGTTTATTTAAACAACTTAGGTATTTCTGCTACCACCTTATCATAGGCTAAGGATAATATATTATGTTATGTAGACAAATAGTGCTTATTACTCTATAGTTTCCATGGAGGCGGTATGGTCTTTGAGTATCAACAAGCGTAAGAAAGTAAGGCTTAGGGAGTGGATGGTCAAGGCTTTGGTTGAAGCAGTTAGATGGAGTGAGAAAGTAAAGCCTAGTCAGCATGCTAAGAGGGAGGTGTTTAGGAAGTACAGGATATATGAGAGGGGTGGTGAGAGACTACTTACTGCATTATTCTATGATATATTGAAGAAGATGGGGTTGATCGACAGGATTATAGAAGAGGGTTTAGGGCTTAAGCCTATATACATCCTTGATCCATGGCTAAGGGCTGCGTTAAGAGTGGCTGTTGAAATACTTGTTTTTAAACAACC
>JAGGXK010000004.1 GCA_021163115.1 Desulfurococcales archaeon
ATCCCTGTCTTTCTCCTTAAATGACTTAATACCTCATTAGCTTTCCCTGAATCCAGCTGGAAGTATACTAGCTCTGGCCTTACTGTTCCCGTTGCGGGAGTGAATACATCGATGCATGCAAGCCCTAGTCTTCGCTGTAGGGGCCCCTGTCTAAACCTTGCTTCTGAGACAAGGTTGTAGGGTACACGCTTCTCCTTAACCCACCAAACACCATATCTTGCATAGGCATGGTCTTCCTCTAACTTAAATACTATGCTGTTGTAGAACCTTGGTATCCATATCGCAAGCACTATGAGAGGTACCAGTATTAATGTTAGAGAGAATACTATGCCTGCAAGAAGGTTAAAGTATAGTATAACAATAGCTGCTAAAATCATTGGCACAAAATACCATAGTGAATAAAGCCAATAAATAAGCTTAAGCTTGGGAGAAGGCTTAAACTCTGTACCCATATACCGTTTACCTCGGAGTGATTGTTTAGGGTGTTTTAAGGTCATTTAGGGTAGTCACCCTGAGGGTCATCACGGTCTCCGCCGACCCCCTCACCGCTCTCCGGGAGCGGTTCTCGGAAACCAGCGGTCACTATGCACATACTTGTCTAGTAAGCATTATAAGGTTTCCAAACTCTAGAGAACATAGTGAAGTAATGAAGAAAAATAAACTCGACAAACCCACAGCACCAGCATACCCCAAAGCCTTAAAAAAAACAACCTACCCTAAAAGACCCTCAGAAAAGTTTCTGCCCCACCTATACATAGTTATCAATAAATATTATTCAATAAACATCTAGTTCACTTACCAACAATATTCTATGATGAGAGGAAGCCTCCATCAACTGGTATTGCTGTACCATTTACATAGCTTGCTAGATCTGATGCAAGGAACAGTATTACTCTAGCAACTTCATCCGGTTTACCCATTCTACTCATTGGAAGCCTTCTCTTAAAATCCATCCCAGTCTTTATTATATCTGTTCTAAGCTTCATCAATGCTTCTTTCTTAAGCTTCTTAACACCCTCAGTTTCAATACCACCTGGTATAACAATGTTTACTCTAAACCCTTTACCACCATATTCCCTAGCAAGAGCTCTTGTTAAACCCAGTACACCTATCTTACTCACATCATAGTGTACAAGATTTCTTGCAAAGGGGAGAATGGATTCAATTGAACCAACATTAATTATTACTCCACCCCTCTCCAGCCTCCTCCTAATCATGTGCTGGCACATCCATAGCACAGAATATAGGTTAACACTCATGATCTTTTCCAGAAAATCCTCATTAAGCTCTAGGAAGTCCTTAAACACATATATCCCAGCAATATTAACAAGAATATCCGGCTCCCTCCCACTGAGATCCTCCCAGAGCTTATCAATCTCACTCTTCTTAGACAAGTCAACCCTATGAATACCTACTTCAACACCATATCTGCTTTTAATTTCACTAGCTACAGTCTTAAGACCCTCAAGATTAATATCAACAAGCTCCAGATCACTACCGGCCTCCCCAAACCTTAGTGCTGTAGCCTTGCCTATACCTGAAGCAGCACCAGTTATAAGCGAACGCCTGCCCTTTAAAGATATGAGTTCCTGAATGGACTGTAGCTCTACCAAAACAGTTACCCCTAAACCATACATTATCTAGATATCTAGTATAGAGCTAGTGATACAAAAAGGGATTGGAGCCAGGTGTTAGAGGCATATTAAGCTATTCTATTCTTAAAATCTTCTTCAATGATACCATATTATGTATTACTTCAACCCAGTATGGTATTATCAGTACTAATAGCAATACTAGTAGGTGGATCGGTGGTTTCACTAGGATACTGTATGCTAGTGCTGTTGTTGTAGCAAAGGATGCAGATACCAGGGATCGGGGTATTATATAGCCCTTAATAATAGTATAGGCTGCTAGATATGGTGGTAGGCTCTTTGAGACAACATACTCCCCACTCATAGTTCTTTCAACAAGACCTAGTCTCCGAAGTCTCTCAAGAATACGCTGGGCTTTACCCGGGCTCCTATAGCCCATTAGCCTCTGAAACCCTCTTACAGTAACTGGTTTACCATGCCTCAACAACTTAGTCCATGCAGTCGCTGCCTCTCGATCAACTACCATAATACCTTAAACCTCATTATAGTATCCAGTTCCTCTCATATCTATCTTTTAAGCAGAAACACTAGGATTAAAGCTACAGCTATCCCCATGGCAATAGCTATGGCTACAGCAATATGATCATAGACTATCCCTTGACTAGGTATAGTAGTGGCCTGCTTTCCTCTATGATCATAGACTATCCCCTGGCTAGTAGTGGTGGCCTGCTCTTCTCCAGTACCATGTGTTATAGTGGATCCCGTGCTCGTAGCTGGTATGTTGGGTGGTGTTTCTGGGACCATATCCTTGGTTATCACCCACCTACATCCATGTGACCTTATAAGGGATCCATTGATAAGCCCCTTGCTTACAAGTTCTGCAAACTCATGCCATGCTCCATCACCACTATAGTATACTAGCCTACTATTCCATCCAGAAGATCCAGCCTCTACAGCCGATACAATAGAAGCTATGTCTCCATCACTAAGCCCCATTACAACACCTAGGTCTCGAAGCCATTTAAGCTCATAATCAAAGACCTTCTTTAGATCCTTTGTAAAGTTCTCCTTAACCTCATCATCCTCCCTAAGCTTATCACCAACCTCGTCAAGACTAGGCGGGCTCAGAGGCTCAGCTCTAACCCCTAGATAGTACTCGTCTACATCACCCGATAATACTGGAGCACCATCCTTATATCCCTGTAGATAAATTATTACAGCAAAGTTGCCTACATGACTCCTATATACATAAAGGTCGTCGCTAATCTTTGTAACATTCTCTGTGCCATCAAGTACTGTAAGATTATATGTTATACCAGGCTTATTCAATACTACTTCTCCAGAAAACAAGTCCATGGGATCAAAGCATGCATAGACACTATGGATTGTCACCACCATAGCTAGTACGGCTACCAATAGTATAGGAGTTAACCTTGTTGCCACCATATACCACCAATACCCACTATACACACACTACAATATAGTACCCAGTTATAATGACATCATTGTCTCAACACCCTTGACAATGCAAAATATCAACATTAAACCAAATAAATCCCTTAAAAGAAAAAGGTTTGCTTGCTAGACGATTAATAAACATAATATTTTAGCCACTTAATACACATTCTACCAAACGTTGATGGCGGGCTTCCACGTTTTCTACGGGCAGCTTCATAGTCTAGGCATATAAGAGTAGAGAGTGTTAGATGCATTAACTTCTTTAACTCTATCTCTCTAGATGCAAGTTTTCTAAATAAATAGCCTTTAAGCTCTGTGAACCTTGTCAACGGGTTATTTAAATGACTTAGAGTACTTATTACTGAGTCCTCTAAAATATTCAATAAATCATTTAGTAAGTATGTATTATAGTGTATGTTCTTGAAGTCTCTTAGAAGCAGATTCACGATCTCTAAATAATATTCCCTAGGTTTGTTAAACACATAACTTATTGCTTTGGGTAAACGTTTAGTAATTGCTAGTGCATGATGGTGAAACAGTATAGAATATATACCTGGAATAAATGGTGTTGAACTATATTCTTTAGGATATTCCTCACTTAGAGTTTTTACAGCCTCATCCATTATAAAAGCAGAAAGTATTTCATGCCCTGAAAAACCAGCTCCTTCCCTACCCTGTTTAATAGCTTTATCAATAGAGTATTTGTAGAAAGCCTTACCAATATCATGGAAAATAATGCTAGATACTATGAGGTCATAGTAGTTAATGACATTACTAGATATTGATTTCAATAATTCCTCTCCAAACCTTATTGCTCTAGAATCCTTGTTTAAAAGATCTATCATAGTATTAACATGTTCTACAAGATACTCAATAGTGATCTTTTCACCTTCCCTCTTATAGAAGCTTATTATACTATAGTTGGTCAAGGCTATTTATCACCAAGGATCAGTCCCTTTATGGGATCATATCTGCCCCTTATAACCAGTGCTATAAAGTCTTCACTAAGAGAAAGTTTTAGTATATTTTTAAGTTCTTCCTTAGTTACTTCACTAATTCTATACTCCCCATCTTTATCTCTAACCAGTTTTCCAACAATAGCTTTCCCCCTTAAATTCATTGAACTAAGAGGTATGATCGCTTCTAGAGGATTACCTTCTTTAACAATATCCTCGGTGGTTACAGGGATGAGTAAAGTATCTCTTATAAAGCTTCCACCTAGCTCTAGGAATTTCTTAACAGCATTATGTGGTGATGTTAGAGATAGTGTTAACCCTATGAAGTCCATAATTTCTGAGTAGTCAACCCTATAGTCTTTAATACTATATACATTATTAATTAATCTACGGTATGCTCGGGGGATGTGTGGATTAAATTTGCTTCCGATACAATTTAGTTGATCTAAGGTATTTTTGACAAGGCCTCCGTCATATACCTTATATGTCTCATCTATGGTATCTTCATACCATATTCTTAGAAAACCGTATTTTTCACCCGGGTATCTAAGGAAGCGCCCAAGTCTCTGGATAAGCGAGTTTGCTGGAGCAATATCGGTTATGAACACGTTTGAGGTAATGTCAACACCTGCTTCAATAACTTGTGTAGCTATAACAATATAGTTTATACTGGATTGAATCTTTTTATCTAAGGACTCCTTTAATAGCTCCATTTTATGCTTTAACTCCATTATCTTAGATCTACGATCAGACTCTCTAAACCTTGAGTGTAGGAGGTATATGTCCATGTCCTTAAACTCTGTCTTAACCAACTGATCATACATTTCGATGGCTTCGCTCACGGTATTGAATACTATTAAAGCTCTAAAGCCCTCGGATCCGATCTCCCTTCTTGCTAGCCGTAGCCACTCAATTATCTGTTTATACTTACTATCGCTATCATTGATCTTAGAGGGTTTTTCATAGTTGATCTCCTTGCTTTCACGTTCTTCAATAAACTCTGGATCAATTGATTCATTAAATCTAACAACATGTATCCCACTATGTATTCTACGGAGTGTTTCCAAGTAGGATTCAGGTAGTGTCGCAGATTCTAGTAGGAGTCTGCAGCCATTCTGGTAGGCTATTAGTATAAGTGATGCTAGGAAGTTTAGTGATCTAGTTGTATCAGCTAATAGATGCACTTCATCTAATACAAGGTTTGACAGCAATGTTGTTGCTCTAGCAAACAAGTAGTGTCCAAGAGTATGAGTTATTGAGCCATAGATACTGCCTATAACTTTATCTAGATCGCTTGGCTCTAGGCCGAAGAGAGTCATTGATAACGTATCTACAGTAGTTAGTGTTACTGGTTTTACAAAATAGTATGAGTCCCGGTGATGCATGTAACGGGTTCCCACAAGATCCCTGTAACCTAGTCTTCTCATCAGTTCTGTAAACTTCTTGTACTGATCCTCTAAGAGGGCTCTGAGAGGATAGGATATGGTTGTCTTAAACCCTGTATCTAGGCTGTAGAGAGTAAATGCTTGAGAGAGTGTTGTCTTACCATAGCCTGTAGGTGCTTCTACTACAACAATCTCGTGTTCAATGATTTCTCTCCAAGCATGTTTAAGAAAGGGTCTTCCACGGTAACCTAGTACTTCATATACTCGATCCAAGTACTCGTAGGGAGTAGGAGGCAATATGGTTAGGCCTCTCCATAAAAATTATATATGGTATGAGATCTCTTTAATTATCCTACGATATTGTCTAGCCCGATTCCTTGAATCCTCCTCACTACTTTCTTCCAGGGCTTTGGAGGCTGTCTCTAGCTCCCGCATAAATCCATATAACCCGCTTGGATCGCCTAGTGCTATTAAACGGTATAGTTCATGTATAGCTGAAACCATGTGGTCAGCTTCTGGATACTTGTTATCTATGTGAAAGGAGTAGATAGCACGGATTATAGGGCTTTTAGTATCTAGTGCTTTTCTTAGACTTTCAACCAATTTTTCTCCATCTCTAGCAATTCTATTTAGTAAGTCTAGATAATATGGCATGGAATATAGTATGATTGGCACAGTGTTATAGATCTTGTATGTCTGGCCTTCAACAACTATACGATATAGCTGGAAAGCAATATGATCTATATCTAGTCTCCTAAGCTCAGCTATAAGACCAGTATCCAACAAGATCTTTAATAGGAGTAGTTCTTCCGGTATAGGCCTCTTAAGGATCTCACGTAACCTATGTATAAGCTTCTTCTTCAACATCATGATGTTGAATATATATACTGGGTCACGACTACCAACCATACCGGCGATCTCATCTGGTGATAGAAATAGGAAGTGATGGGAAAACTCTCGTTTAGTACCAGCTTGTGTTACGTATGAAGACATTATACCAAGTATACCTATTATTATCCATTGTATAGAGGCTCTTACACCATATTGCTTGTATGTTGTGTTAGCATCAAGTGATGTAAAGCCGGTATACCTATCTATCTTAAATAACTGTGGTGCACTAATTGCTTTCTTTCTCCCAATAACTAAGTTGCCGCTAATAATGTTAAATAACAGCTCATCATCCATTAGATCAAAGATTCTGTCTGCATTATCTACAAGATACTTGAGGACGCTAGCATAGTTCTTAATGCTAATGCTTTTGCTAATAGGGATACCTGTTTTAAGTAGTATAGCTGCCCCAATCTTATGTCTTAAATCATTTCCTACAAAACCTATCTTAACGAAATCCAGTTCTTTTCTAGCATCCTCACTATCTCTTACTGCTTTCAATACCCTACGTAGAGCATCATGTGGTAGCTCTATTTCATTAATATTTATCCTAACATCTGTCCCACTATACTGTATAAGTGTTAATAATCCCTCGTACAATAACAGGTTTAGGAAAGTATTATCTGGTTTAACCATGAGCTTGATTCTAGGCATCTAAGCACTCCTCCCAACAATGATTTCTCTATGTCTTCCATTGAACTTTATATTGTAGGCAGCCATGGGTTTAGATATGCGTAGTTTAATGCTGGGTTCTTTTATAGCCTCTATCTTTATTGGGACACGATATACTGTTACATAGTCTCCTCTAAGATATGCTTCTAAGACACTCTTTCTAGGATCCATTTTAAAAGGATCAACATAAACCTCATATACCCATTTCCTCCTGATCTCCTCCAGCGGTTCAACACCATTGGTTACTGGAAAAGAGTATTTAGTAACCACTATTCCCTCTTCAACCCCTACGTCCGTGCTATAGTCTACTCTAATAGTTGATACTATACTCTCTTTTGAGCCAAGGCGGTGTATTCCCCATAAAACATCTTTATACAGCTTTACACGCTTACCCCCTATATTAAAGACTATATCGGTTAGTACTAGAGCTATATCGATCATTGGAGGGTTGCCATCTAGGCTAGACATTATTGTTTTACCGCGTGCTGGTGCATCAAAGGAGCCTAGTATGTTGCGTGTACTTGGATAGCGTATACCACCTGTTATCTTTACAGCTAGTATTTTATTAATGTCCATATGTTTTACTGGTACAGCGTTTACTGGTTTCACCCCTATTGCTAGTATTTTTGATGAGATCTCTGCTAGTAGTCTCCTAGTGGTTTCTGGTTTCTCACCTAGTCTGTATTTCTTTGCCAGCACCTCCCCTATTGCTCCTATAATTGTTGTTGGTGGTGGATAGTAGTATGAGGGGTTTGTTTTAGAGAGCCCTATGATCCGTGATTGGTGCCCCCATACAAATTCTACTCTAAAGCGGTAGGCGTGCAACATTGTTAGCCCTTAACCCTATTCTTGGCATCCTCTATTGCTTCCAGTAATACCTCTTCAAAGGATTTGTCTCCATCTCTACGGTATATGTATAGCTTGGTGTTCTTACTGTATTTCTCTAGCTTCTTCTCAGCATTCTCTATGTACTTGTTTGTAAATGGGCTTGGAACTGTCCAGGTACCATCACTTACAGCTGCTATGAATGATTCCCATTCAATTACTGGTAGGAATCTTGTTTTCTTGGCTCCAAACATCATCTCGATCATGAATTCTGCAAAAGCATCTAGGGCCACTAGTCTACGCTTAATAATCTCCTCCTCACCAACGAGTGGTTCTCCAGCTGTTTCCACTAGGAACGTTGATCTACCAATATATCTTGTATCTAGATCGAAGCTGAAGACATAGGGTGCTGAAGCTATCTCTACATAGTAAATCATTTGTCCACGGGCTTCATCTCTTTTAACAAATTTTGTTCCTAGAGCATAGCGTGTATGTAGTTGTGGTTCTACAACAGTGTTTACAAGTGCCTCAGCCACAGGGATCATGTATCCTACAGAGAAATTGCTTGTTCTCTTAAGATTCTTGACCTTGGCTCCTCTTTCCTCAGCAGCATATAAGAAGCCGCCAACATCCTCGACTATACAGTTAGCTACAATAGCTTTCTCTAGATCCTTCTCAGTAGCTGGTAGTGAAGAAGCTCCAAAGGCGTACCTGAATACATCAGTATTTGTACTCTTTAAGAATATTCCTGCCCTACATAGCCTGCATACAGGTAGTCCCTCCTCAACAGCCTTTTGTGCCAATACGTATTGGTATCCATGAGCTATTGACTCGCCACTGATCGCTGGAACCATGTATGTTATATAGCTCTCAGGTACAACCACTGGTACTCTGCGGTGCTTAACATAGTTTCCTATACTCTCAACCATGTTTAGTGCTTCAACATTAACATATACTCTACCCCTAAAGGAGAAGAATACATCACCCATTACTTCTCACCCCCCTCCTTCTGTACCATTGTCTTCAGCTTGTTTGCTTTTGCTAATGCTTTTGCAGCAATCATTGAAACTATCCTCCTCACCTCCTTTGGATCGCTTATTTCTGCTAACCCTTCAATCGCCTTGTCAACACGATCCATTGGAATATTCTTAGCTTCTTCATAGGCTAACGGGTTATCCCATCTAGTCTTATTCATTAATGAACTAAAGTCACGGAGGGCTTCTCTAAGATAATATACAGCTAGATCAGGTGATACAACATATCCAAGCTTATCTACATGAGAGTATTCATCGTTTTCGGCTATCAAGACCGCGAGAATGCTAGCAACAGGATCCGGATCAATTATTGATGTATTTACGCTCAAAAGTATCACCATTAGAAATATTGTGTCGTTATGATAAATATGTGTTTTTAAACCACTTATGGAAATCAATAGTACTGTTTCCAGAATAAATGATATAGGATTGTGTAAAGCATATCCTACACTATAAAATAATTACATATAGTTTTATATTGTTTTCCAGATAAGTGGAAAATAGAGGAGTGAATAGGTAGCTAGAGTGATATAGAATGATTATTATTGCTACACTAGGCTTTGATGAAAGACCTGTTGTACGTAGTTTGGCTGAAGCAGGTTTTAGAGGTGTTGATAAAATAGTTCTTATCCGCCCCATAGATGATGATCAACGTGCTGTTAAAGCTGTTTCTGAAATTAAGAAGATAGCGTCCATGGCTGGGCTTAGTGATGAGGACATTATATCATATCGTGTAGATGTGCATGATTTCTGGGGCTCTACATCGATGATCTATAGCTTATTCTTAGAGAATCTTAGGGAAGAAAGCTTTATAGTATTATGTCTTGGAGGCGGGTTGCGTGCACTAGTTCTTGAGGCGTATACAGCCTTTATTTTACTACCACATTATTTGAGGAAAAAGATTAGGGTAAGAATAGATCTTGAAACAGGCAGGGATTCTATAGTAATTGGGGGTGAAGAGTTTATAATAGATCTAGGTAGGTTGGATAAAGAATACATGGTTTTAAAAGTGGTTAAGGAGAATCCAGGTATAAACCTATCCACACTATCATATAAGATAGGAAAACCTGTATCAACAACCCATAGATTGCTTAAAAGACTTGTAGAAAAAGGCTTTCTTGAGAAAAAGGATGGCCAATATTATTTAACTGGGGCAGGAGGAGCTTTTTTAAAGATTAAGAGGTTATTAGAGAAGGTTGTATAGAAGCTATTCTCTACAATATTCCTGGTAATCACAGCTCATGCATGAACGAGATGGATATGGTCGTGGAGTTTCATAGCCCTCAATTATTCTACGTGCTCTCCTAATAGACTCTATAACATATCTCCGATCATGATCTTCTATGTTGAGCATGTATACTCTCTTAGAAGGTATAACCATGAATGCTTGTTTAACAGGTTTGCCGTAATGATCCTCGATAAGTAGGGCATATAGGACTAGTGTATATCTCCACCATGGCTTAAGCCTTCTACTATACTTAACCTCTAATGGTGCAATACCAGCCTCTGTCTCTACAATATAGTCTACTCGTCCACGTACACCTAGTCTATTGCTTTCAAGATAAACCTCCTCATCAACAACCTTGAACCTACTATGTATGTAGCTTGAAAGCTCCTCCTGGATCTCCCGTCCAATACTACTCCATAGCCTAGGCTGTTTCTCATAACCAAGTACGTGTTTATAGTAAAACATTCTGGGGCAGAAGAAGTATTCTTCAAGATCCCTAACTATTAACCACTTCTTTTGAGACACCATCAATAGTCACCCTTAGATGTAGCTTGAGATCACGTTCACATATTGGGAACAAGTCTATGCGATCACGGCTGCTTAATGGCAGCCTATGTAGTCTCTCAACAAGATCGAGTCTTTCCTGGGGAGTTAGGTTTCCTATAAAAGCACTCTTCTGTATCCTTACAAGACCATTGTCTTTAAGTATTTCTGCAATCTTGTTTCTTAAATTATTATCATGTATGTCATAGACTATTAGTACGAGTAAGGCTTTTCACCCTCCATGACAGTATCTGTGGAGTAGGCATGTTTTAGGGCACTTATCAGCTACTGGTGGTTCTTTATCCTTTAACAACATCATCTGGAGCTCATCCCTGTTTTCAAGGAATCTTGATCTAAGGTCATCGGTTATTGGGAAGAAGTCCTTCTCAATCCTTAGTCCTCCCCTAGATCTAGACACATATATTACTCCACCAATATCCACAGGTCTTTCATAGAAACTCTCTATTGCTAAAGCATATCCAGCTACTTGTATACGATGCCATCTCTGCCTATACCCTGTTTTAACATCATATATTATTCCTCCAAAAATCCATGAAGCATCTGCTCTCAAGTATCTGCTTAATCCTAGGAACCTTCCATCAATTGCTAGTTCTACAGCAAAGGGGAATACAAGGTTTACAAGCCCCTCGTGATCCAGGAATGGATACTTTGCCTTAACCTCTAACACCTTGTTTTCAATACTTATAGCTAGATATTCTATAATCTCTGATCCAAAACCCCTGATCTCATCAATGGATCTACTTAGATCAACATACCTACTCATATTCTTAATCTCTTCCTCAATAATTTCAGCTCCCCGGTTTACAAGCTTCTCCCTTAACCCCCTATACATTCCCAGGTACACATTCTTCTTAGCCTCCTTGAATAAGCCTGAGATTATACGATGTATTATAATGCCTTTAGCAATATATGGTGTTGTAGGAACAGATCTCTTAATAATCCTTCTCCTAACCCATACATCCCGGTTAGTTGGACAGATCCTTGCAGCAACCTCCCATACACTAAGAGGGATCTCATAGGTATAGGGCTTAAGTGGTGGTTGGTGCCAGTTCCAGCCTCTAAGTCTTTCATCAACTGGGTTACTCCTTATCCTAGGGAGTAGTTCATGGGTTAGAAAACGTACTTCAGCCTGATCCAGATAATATATCATGGCTTACCACGGGATATACGGTGTTGGTATATAGGTCTTCCTACCATTAAGATATGAGACAATGTCCTCAACATACATAAACATTATTGTTTCAAGCCTATGCTTCCTCCCTCTATACCTGAATTTTATGGAGAGAAAGTCATCATAATACCTCCTCTTAAAATCAACTATTAGATCCATCTTCTTTTTATCACTCTTAATCATAGATTTGTTGCTACGTAGATAGGATGCAACAAACCTATCCATAATAGGTCTAAAGGGCTCGATCAAGTCATATACTAGGGAGAGCCTCCCAGGCCTCTCAACATGTAGGTAGCCTGCAAAGGGGTCTAAGCTAAAATGTATCACATATTTCCATATAGTTCCTGCCAACAGGTTATAGCCTATATTTAACAACAGGTTAACAGGATCAAGTTCAGCCCCTTTCCTGATCTGCGGTCTCTTAAGTCTCTCACGAAAACCATAATCACTATAAACAATCCTCATACCATCCCAGTATATACTAGCTGCTTGTGCCTCAACCGCCATAAGCTCCTCTCTACAAGCCTTAAGCCCTTCTCCAGGATCCTTTTTCTCAAGCTTGTCAGCAAACTCTTTAATCATTGAAGCCTTATCATATAACATGGTCTTCTCCTCCATATCCTTCCTAGCCTTTGAATAATACCTTAAATTAGAAGCCTGGTTCCTCAGCTTACCAAGCAATAAATACTTAATGATCCAGCAACCCCTTCCATCCTCTAAAGCCCTATACTGTTCAACCCTATTCCTAGCAGTACCACCAGCACGAGCAGGCATAAGTCTAGCAAGAGGCAAACCAGTATAACTAGTAATAAGCAAGCCAACACCATTAGCAGCAAGAGTCTTCAACAAATCACTAGTAATAGATGCCTTACCAGAAACAATAACCTCACGAACATTCTTAATAGCAAACTCCCACTTGCCCTCACTAGACCTAACAAGAATACGGCCCCGCTTCTTACTCAAAGAAACACCAAAACCATCAACAACCAAATGACCATAACTAGAAACAAACAACAAAACCCCCAAACAACAATAAGCACCAACAAAACAATAAATTTTTCGAAAATAAACAAAACACAAACCACAACCCCCAATAATGATAAAAGTTGTTCGCAGTTGATCGATGCCTTTGATCTATTAGTAGTGTTCTGAAACTATTCCTTCTTCCTAGGAGTGTTCGAACCCGGGGTTATGGCTTGATCGGTGGTAACTAATAAATACTATAGATTCGAGTAGAAATACTAGAAAAACATAGAAATTCGAACAAATATCTCAATGTAAAGAGGATTGAAAGTTATGGCATTAAGAAAAACATTGAGATATTTAACACACTATCTCAATGTAAAGAGGATTGAAAGATCCGAAGCCCTAATAGTTATGTCTAGCGTTCCTGGACTACATCTCAATGTAAAGAGGATTGAAAGTGCTAGACTGGAGATACCACCATTTCTTTAAAGAACTAGATCTCAATGTAAAGAGGATTGAAAGTGTTGGCGAGGAATTACCTGATAATCAAGTACTAGTGGAATCTCAATGTAAAGAGGATTGAAAGGTAAGTACACTAAACAGCGTATACTACAACAGATAAATAATCTCAATGTAAAGAGGATTGAAAGCGTATTGTTTTCTATATTCCTTTGTTATTTGTTCTAGGATATCTCAATGTAAAGAGGATTGAAAGGGAGGAATAAGCTCTGAAGGCTTAAGCTGCTCTTTTGGAAATCTCAATGTAAAGAGGATTGAAAGTTCATTATACAGTTACAACACACCCCC
>JAGGXK010000021.1 GCA_021163115.1 Desulfurococcales archaeon
AAAAATACTTTCTAGATAGAAAGAGCTTATTTTCTAGTTACTTTGGTTCTAATTACAATAACTTATTTTAGATTTTGGTGTAGACTTGATATATTAAATAATTCTTAGTGGATACAGATATTGATGGAGGAGATAGCTGTATACTATAAATGCATCTTCTAGAGAAGCTCCCAGCCCGCCAATACTATATTGAGCCCCGTCTTTTGCCTCAATGAATATTGTTCTGATTCCATTGCTTTCACTTTTTTGATTGATTTTACATAACCTTCTAGCTTAATGGGTTTTCTATCTTTAATACTGTTGCCCTTAACAAGTACATACACATTAAACCCTTCTTTGAGTATATCTTGTATAATATCTACTGCTAACCAGTGGTGGCACGTCTTTATTCTTTTTCCCTCTTTTATAGGTATATTCTTTATTCTGGTACCAAGTCTCCAGTAGCCAAAATAGTAGATCTTGTTAACAATTAATGTAATCTCCCATTCACCTGACATTATTGTGTAATTATCTCCAAATATTATTGTATTCTTTAGATCTGTTTCAAGAAGCTTTATAATACCTGTAGGCAAGAATCTTATTTCTATATTATCGATCGACATTATAGTGTCTATGTTCTTAGCCTTATATGGATCCTCGATTACTGTTATAGCTAGTAATACCTCGTTATTCCTAGAGAATTTCTTAATAATTGATGTAGATACTGCATCAAATATTCTTAGATCTACAGACATGAATCCATCAATCTCCATGCTATATATAAGCGATTTAGCTCTCTCAATACCCATCTCGGTGCTATATGATAGCCAAATAATGGGTTCTTTTTCATGATAGGCGCTCTTATAAAATTCTGATAGTTCTTCTATTAAACTACTGCTTGCCTGCATTATTTTCTCTACATAGCTTTTTATATAGTGGCTAAACACCATCTTAGGAGGTAATGTTCTATACAGTTTGGGTCTGTTGGCTTTAACTTCAATAAGCCCTTTCTTAATCAGTGAATAAAGAACATCATATACTCTAGGCTGAGGAATTTTTGCTCTAGATGCTATTTGTGGCGCTGTCGCCTCCCCTAGCTCTAGAAGTGCTAGATAAGCTTTTCCTTCATAACCCTTTATACCTACAAATTCTAAGAAGTCCATAATCTTTTAATACGATGTTGTTCAATCAAATATACCACCATCACATTACCGTTGTTTCCATTTAAATTATTAGGCAAGCTCTTGGATGTTAATTAAGGATGTACTAGTAGTAAATAGCCCTAGGAAACTTGATAAAATTATCCATAGCATACAGTCTGGGTATCCAGGGTATCTATTAAAAATAAGCCATGAGCAATGCTTGCATCTTTAAAGATAGTAATTAGCGTGTGCTTGCAGGGGGTTTCCTTCTTAGATGCTAAACAGTCATCAACTGGTAACTATGATGTATTTGTAGGCTTTTAGGAACCTCTTATATCCAAGGATCTCTTTAAGGTGTTTGGCTGTAATTTTTGTTCCTTGATTTCTTAATTCTATGATTTTTCTTGCAGATTTTGGTCCAATACCTGGTACTTTGATAATGGCTTCTAATGGATCGTTGTTTAGATCTACTGGAAACATGTTAGGGTTAAGCTCTGCATAAGCTACCTTAGGATCCCTGTCTGGTAGCATGTCATTGTTGTCTAGAAGCAGTAATATATCATCTAGCCTGTACTTGTATACCCTCATCAACTCTATAGCTTGTATCACTCTCCGAGTCCTCCATCTAGGGGCTGGCCTACGGTTTTCAAGAACTATTCCTTTATATGGTTTAAACCCGCTAACATATATCCTGTCAACCCCTATCTCTAGCAGATACCATGCAGTCTCCAACACCTCCCTATCAGTTTCATCTCCTGCTCCAAGAACAAATTGTGTATCAATACCACGAGATAAATAACCTGGCTTTCCTGTGCTCCATCTCCTAAACTTCTTCTTTAATGAAACAAGCCATTCAATCCTCTTAACTATATCATTTAACCAGTCACCCTTACTAGGAGCAATCTCTCTAAAAACATCCCTAGGGGCCTCTATATTTAATCCGGCTCTATCACTAAGAACTGCTGCCTGGAATAATAGATCCTTTGGAGTACCAGGCATAAGCCTTAAATGAATATAACCCCTATACCCTCTACGCCTAAGAACATCTATAACTTCGATCTCATCCTCTACAACCCTCTCAGGATCACCGTATAGACTGCTTGACAAGAAGAATCCATTAACTCTCCTATCTCTATAGCTTCTAAGGAAATGATCTACAAGCTCCTTCTTCTCCCACCTATCTCTTGGAAACCTACAAACCCTACTAAAGGGGCAGTATTTGCAATCCATTCTGCAAGCATTAGATAACAAGGTCTTAAATAACCTATATCCCTTACCACGATATAGAGGGATCCTGTCCAGATCTAGTGAAGCACCATTAAAGAGATCCAGTTCCATAAAACTCCTCTACCCACTATAGAATATATAGGGTATTTATATTGTAAAACTATTGGAGGAGTTATTTAAAGGATAAAAACATGTTGGATTAAGTTATATCCGCTAGCCTAGTATGGTAGGTTATAGTGTTTGATCACTATTTCAGCTATTCCCAGTTTCTCAAGAATCCTTATCGGTACCTGTAGGGATACCTGGACTATTCCAGGGAGCGTTCCCTACCTACCGTGACTTTTCATTAATTTTGAATACTTTTAATCACGGTAGGTAGGTCATCATGCCCTTCCCCGCCCAGCACCCCTAGGGCACCTTTGCATTGGATAGTCCCATGCGCCTTCTTGCCGGCGGGCAAGAACAGTACTAGAAGGAGAGTTAGCATACTATTTCTACCTATCAGCCTCTAAGTTCAAAGCTGGAGTAGTTAAAACGCTAGACTATGCGGGAAACGGAATTATCAACTCCACCACACTCTACAGGATAGCGTACTCCGTGATAGGTAATAAGAGGTATGCTGATGGAACTGTTCTTATGATAAGGGAAATTATGGAATCTGTTAAGAGACTAGGTGTATCTCTGAATAAAGTGAAATTAAGAGACTGGTGGTTATTACAGTCAAGGGGTTCTCCTAGACCAGAGGATAGAGGGAACCGAGATATAAGACTCATTAGTAGGGGTAAAGCTAGGGTGATGCTCTATAATAGTTCATTCTGGGATAGATATGACATTGATGTTAGGGTACCGAGGATTTATAGTGAGATATTTGAAAGAATTGCAGAACTTGGTATGAAGTGTAAACTTGGCTACTTAGCTAGAATGGTTGTTCTTGATTCAAGCTATGTAAGAGTATATGCTGAACTCCAAATAAGTATACCTTATGAGCTATACTTATCTCATAGACGAAGGTTTGAGAGACCGCTAGGTAACAATGTTGCTGGTATAGATGTTAATGTTGATAGGATAAACCTAGCCATAATCAATAAGAGAGGAATTCTAAGAGACACAAAGACGTTTCACTACCCATCACTTGCATCTACCACATTAAAAGGTGAGCAAAGGAGAAGCTTGCTACACAAGGTAGTGCACGATGTTCTTAAATATGCATACTATCATGGTGTATCAACTATTGTTCTTGAAGACCCTGAAATCCTTGGCTACCTGAAATCTAGGTGGATAAGGAGTAATGAGAGGAGGAATAGTAGGTATAATCGTAGAGTATCCATATTTAGGTCATCCATAATAGAGGAATTCGTACTACACGCTCCAGAGTACGGGTTAAACTCATATTATGTAGATCCAGCCTATACGAGTAAGCTAGCTGAGCTAATAGCTAAGGATATGGGTTTAGATAGATATACGGCATCAGCATACATTATAGCATTAGAATATCTAGAACTAAGACCAAAACAAGTAATTAAAAGTATTCAAAAATAAACAGAAATCACATCAAATATGAAACAGCCTATTACCTGGACTGGTGCTACAGGCTCAGGCTCTATACCAAGGTTTCTTGCATAGTTCCTTACATAATCCCACTCATTCTTCCTCCAAGGCTTGGCAAGCGGTGGCAGATCTTCTTCTGGTGGTAGAAGTAGTGGTCCATCAAGCCTAAGTCCTTTAACTACTTCAACCCTCACTATTGCTTCAGCTGAGACATCAGTAGTATGTCCAGCAACCTCTCCATCACCCTGCATAGCATGGGCATCACCTGCATATATTCCACCGTCTCTCACCTTAACAGGTACGATAAGTATAGCTCCCTCCCTAACCGAGTCTACATCAGGGTGTCCGTCAGTTAGATCTCTTTCATACTGTTCTTTAGTAATACTATATGGGTGTGGAGCATTTACTAGGAATGAGCCAAAGTCGCCAGCATTATGTGAGTCAGGGATATCAACTGCAGGAGTGCTTCCCAGTTGTCCAAGGAAGGGCCTTATCCTTGTAGGAACACCAACAATGTCTGCTTTACCAAAAATAAGTACTGGAACCTGCTTAGAATTCTTTGGAAGAGCACTCCATTTCCAAGCCTCCCTAGCTATCTCCATTGCCTTCTCCTTATTAACAGTTAACCCGATACGATATCCTTGATCAAAAACACCATTGTATAACCATGTATCATCCTGAAGGGTGATGCAGGTGCTCCACACTTCTTACACCTTACTGCATCCTGGCCTACTCCAACTACTTCATATTCTGGCCAGGGCTCTCTACATACTGGGCACTTCTTAGCAACATAAGGATCACCGGTATAGGCATTATCAACCCATTTATCAACTCCTGAGGAAGAAGCCCTAGATCTAATCTTT
>JAGGXK010000006.1 GCA_021163115.1 Desulfurococcales archaeon
TAATAACAATAAAGAATTGAAAGATGGCTACGAATACGTTCTTCAGGCGGTTATTATATAAGCTGTAATAACAATAAAGAATTGAAAGAATACACTCTTCAGCAGCTCTCATCCTAACCTCTTTAGGGTAATAACAATAAAGAATTGAAAGGCGTAACTGTTCTTTTTCAAACCTTAGTATCGCAACATCCGTAATAACAATAAAGAATTGAAAGCCAGGAATACTGGAACTTCTATGAGAAGTATATTTCCGAGTAATAACAATAAAGAATTGAAAGGCTCTGGATTAGCTATTGCAACAAGCACTAGCATGTCTTTGTAATAACAATAAAGAATTGAAAGCGGGTAGTGGCCCCTTTAGAATATTCATAAAGAAGGGGGTTGTAATAACAATAAAGAATTGAAAGGAGACATTCATGTTCTTTCCCCCATTTTCTCAACAATCATAGTAATAACAATAAAGAATTGAAAGATGCTCTTTTTTGGTTCTGTATAAATTCTAATGGGTTTCTGTAATAACAATAAAGAATTGAAAGATATACTAGGGTGCCATGTTATGAGTGAGCCCAGAGCCTACGGTAATAACAATAAAGAATTGAAAGAGGCCATGTGGGAGGTTATCCAGAATGCCTTGGATAAGGTAATAACAATAAAGAATTGAAAGATCCAGTATATAGTCATGTTGAATTTAGGAATAGTATCCTTGTAATAACAATAAAGAATTGAAAGACAACCTCCCTTGTAGCCGTGTCTATGCCAAGGAACCGTAATAACAATAAAGAATTGAAAGATGACTTTCGGTAGTCTCTCTACAGCCTTGAGGAAATGCGTAATAACAATAAAGAATTGAAAGATGTCTTTATATTTTGCTAAGAGGTAGAGAAATGCCCTTTGTAATAACAATAAAGAATTGAAAGACGGTGTAGAGATTACTGCCTAGCTTCACCATGTCTTATCCCTCGTAATAACAATAAAGAATTGAAAGTTAACCTGCTGATATACTTTACAAGGTCTCTGTATGGTGCGTAATAACAATAAAGAATTGAAAGATGATCTACTTAAGGCTAGGGGCATAGATGCAACAAAGTGTAATAACAATAAAGAATTGAAAGTAATATCAGAGGCAACATACTCGGCCAGGCCACCGTTTTCCAGTAATAACAATAAAGAATTGAAAGCCTGGATCCCGAGCATAGCCTTTATCTCGCTTGGTGTCCTGGTAATAACAATAAAGAATTGAAAGATGTTTATTGAGCGCAACACCATGTTGCTTCTTGCTGCGTAATAACAATAAAGAATTGAAAGATTTTGCACAATTCATGGGACTGCTCCTCAGCCCTATATTGTAATAACAATAAAGAATTGAAAGGGCTAAACGGTGATTTTACATCATATTCTATGAGCATTGATATTATGTTATTATGTTGTGTTTAATAGAGTATTATGGTTACTCTGGCTTTTATGGGTTAATAGTTTTTTAATTGTTTAGCTTGTTTTTTATAGTGTTTGTTTGTGGTTTGGTTTTGTGGTTGTTGGTTATGTTTATATAATTTTTGTGTATATTATTATAGGGTAGGCTTTCTTTTCTTAGGGGTGTTTGGTTGTGGAGTCCTCTGATTGGGTTAAGGTTGGTGTTATAGTAGTTGTACTGGTAATTGCGTTGTTGGCTGTATCAGGGCCTACTGCTGAGAGACCGTATGTTGTGTTCCCGTTGCTGCCTCCATTGCTTGCTATTGTATTGGCTATTGCTACTAGGCAGGTTTTGCCTGCATTGTTTGCTGGTATATGGGTTGGCGCGTTAATGGTTACTGGCTATAACCCCTTCTCTGCTACAACCCAGACGCTTTCATGGATTATAGCTAATGCTACTGATTCATGGAATGCTACTATACTTATATTTGACTTTATTATAGGGGCTTTTGTTGGTGTACTATATGCTTCTGGATCAATGCATGCACTGGCAGAGGCATTGTCTAGGAGGGTTAGGAGTGCACGGGGTTCAAGCTTTATTGCATGGGTATTGGGTGTAGCAGTATTCTTTGATGATTATACCAACACTATTGTTGTAGGCAATGCTTCTAGACCTATAACTGACCGGACTAGGGTTAGTAGGGAGTTGTTAAGCTATATAGTAGATTCTACAGCAGCACCTGTTGCAGGCCTAGCCCTAGTATCTACATGGATAGGCTATGAAGTAGGATTGATCAAGGATGCCTTCGACACCCTAGCCCAGAAGGCTCAGCAGGGACTACTAACAGCTGCACCAGATATAGGAGCATATGCTGCATGGCTATCCTCGGTTCCCTTTAGGTTCTACTCAATCCTAGCAATAATACTTGTACTCATAGCTGTTATTACTAGGAGACATATAGGGCCAATGCTTAAGGCAGAATACAGGGCTGTAGAGGAGGGTAAGGTTTTAAGAGATGGAGCCCAGCCACTAATGCCTACTGAGACAGTTCTTGGGGAACTCAAGGCAGAGAGGAGGGCTCCAGCACTATTGTTTATAGTATCAGTACTACTACTAGTCATTGTTACACTACTAGGTATGTGGATAACAGGTGCAGAGGATCCTAGTAAGTGGTGGGAGACAGGGTTTGTTGATGCACTAATGAATGCTGACTCAGCAACAGCACTACTATGGGGAAGCTTTGTAGCCTACCTAATAGTACTGGCTGGAGCACTATTATCAAGGGCACTAAGCTTCTCAGAGTCAATGGAGTATACAATTAAGGGCATGTACCTAATGGTATATGCAAACGCTATCCTACTGCTTGCATGGAGTATTAAGAGTGCTGTAGATGCAGTTGGTACAGCAGAGTATATGGTTGGTGCTGCTAAGGCAGCCCAGGTATCACCACTAATTGTACCATTAATTATATTCCTTGTATCAATGTTTATATCATTCACAACAGGTACTAGCTGGGGAACATTTGGTATAATGATGCCTATAGCAATACCAATGGCGTGGGAGCTAGCAGTAGCCCAGAACCCAGGCGATCTAGGACTAGCATATATATCAACCTATGCAGCAATAGCAGCAGTGTTCTCAGGAGGAATATTTGGAGACCACTGTAGCCCAATAAGTGATACAACAATAATGTCATCCATGTTTAGTGGAGCAGACCACATAGACCACGTAAGCACCCAAATACCCTATGCAGTACTAGCAGCTGGGGTTGGAATAGTCCTATACCTACTCCTAGCAATAGGGGTAACAACACCCCTAGTACTACTACCCATTGGAGTAGCCCTACTAGTAATACTCCACCATATACTAAACAAGATGTATGCATCAAGAGCCGGACTACCACCAGCAGCACCAAACTATGTTATAGAAGAATAACCTCCAGATAACAAGTAGTCTACCCAAATATTTTTCCCTAAAACAACTAAACCCTAACAACATGGTTTTATAGCGTAACATTATTCTATAACAGAGTAGATTACCATTATTACTTGGATAAAAATATAGGGTGCCCTGGATACATGTGGAGATTAAGGCTTATAATAGATGATGGAGACCCATACTACCAGATGGCTCTTGATGAAGCAATGCTTCTACTGAGATCAGCAGGCGTGATCCCTGATACTCTGCGCCTCTACGTATTCAACCCCTCTGCTGCAACCATTGGTTATTTCCAGAGCCTAAGCCGTTCAATAAACAAGGAGTTTATATTGGAGAACAAGATCCCTGTTACCCGGAGAATTACTGGAGGAGGCTCAGTATACCATGATGCTCGGGGAGAGATAACTTATGCAGTTATAGCGGGGCTTGAAAGAGTTCCAAGAGACATACTTGAATCCTATAGATTCATAACAATGGGTGTAATATATGCTGCAAGAAGCCTTGGCGCAAACGCTGACTATGTACCATTAAATGATGGAGTAATAGATGGTAAGAAGTTCTCCGGCCAAGCCCAGACAAGAAAGAGGAATACACTACTACAACACGGTACATTCATGTATAATACAGACCTAGACATGCTTGCAAAAATACTGCGGGCTCCAAGGAAGAAGCTTAGAGACAAGGGTGTATCATCTATAAGGGAGAGAGTTACAACAGTAAGTGAGGCTGTTGGCAGGAGGGTTTCTAGGGAAGAAGCAGTAGAGGCCTTAATCCATGGATTCTCTAAAGCACTTGATGCAGAACTAGTTCCAGGGAAGCTGACCAGCATAGAGCTAGAGCTTGCAAAGACACTTAGATGGAAGTATATGTCATGGAAATGGATTGAGCTAAGGCCGTAAAGAGGGGCTGGTGTAAATGGTTGAAACCATTGTAAAGTCTATAAAAGTACCTGGAGGGAAGCTTTTAGAGATACAGCTAGACTATGATCCCAATGAGTGTAGAGTGGTTAAGCTATATATTACTGGAGACTACTTTGCATACCCTCCTGAGAAAATTGATGAGGCTGAGAAATCTATAGAATCCAGACCCCTAGCCCTAGACCTGCTGGATATAGTTAGGGATAAACTATCATATACTACACTATATGGTGTTACAGTAGATAATATAGTAGAGCTTCTTAGAGAAGCTATAGAGGAAGCTATGGAGAAGTGTAGACAATAGAGGTCTCTTGGTTAAATAAATAGTTTTCTTAAAAACTCTCTCTCCCCTCTAAGATACTTCTCTAGAAAACTATGAGATGGATAGTTGTAGAAGGGGCCTCGGGGACTCTCATTATAGTATGGTCTATTACAGTAGGGGCAGCCACTAGTTAATACTGCTTCATATAAAGTCCTCCACCCAAGATCTCTTATAAGCTCCTTCCTAAACCTAGGGCTATCACCCTCTAATAAAATATACCTCCATGGGTTAACCCCTATTCTTAACAGGTGGTTTACTATCTGGTAAAACCTATAGAGTTCTAGACTAGGTGGTTTAGAGTAATAAGATAATCCACGGAATGGTGTATAAGCAAACAATGAAGCCTCTGCACCAAGACTATATATAAGCTTTAATATATTAAGAACCTCCTCAACAGTCTCGCCAAGCCCTATAACTAGGTGTACATCAACCTTCCTAGAACCAAAGACCTCTACACCATCCCTTATAAAACCTATATACCTGCTCCACGTAAACGGTTTATCCATAGCCTTGAAGATCCTTGGGGAAGCGGTATCAAGGCCTACACCAAGATGTTCTACACCAATCCTCTTAAACTCCTCTAGAACACTCTTATCAACAGGAGTTATTGCAAGAGATAATGGAGTATCTAGTATAGAGAGTTTCTCTACAGCCCTAAATGTCTCCTCCACAAACCCCTTCTTAATAACAGTTTGGAAGCATACCCGTTTAAACAAATCTCTATCCTTAACAGCTTCTATAAACCTATCAAGCTCTACAACAGGCCAGCTAACCCGGCTCAAAAACAATTTACGCCCACTAGAACTAGATGACTGGATACAAAACCTACACCTAGCCATACACCCATTACTAGAGTATTGTAGTAGGTAGGCAGTTGTAGGCCTAGCTTCTCTTGGGAGAAAACCATCCTCAATACCAGCTACAATTAATGTACCAAGAGAGGCCCTGACCAACACCATTTCATATAGCCTCTAAGCCTTTAGAGACCCTTCTATCTAAAACTAGGCTAGTTAAAGCTAAAGTACTTATTCCATCCATACACATGATGGGGAGCTACTAGTACTATACTATAATATTGTATAGGAATATTGTATAAATATTGGGTGTTGGAGGTGGTTGATGGGTTTTTCATGCAAATACCTTTAAGAAAGGCATATAGGCTTCTTCATCCCAGGCCTGTAGTAGTTATTGTATCTATTGGAAGGGATGGTAGAGTTAATGGTTGTGCAGTATCATGGATTACCCCAGTCAATGTTGATCCCCCTATAATAGCCTTCTCACTTGCACCCAGTAGATACACCTATAGGTTGTTAAAGGAGAGTGGTGAAGTAACTGTTAACATCATGGGCTTCAGTAATATGGAGAAAACCCATTATGTTGGAACAGTGTCTGGCAAGGATATAGGTGATAAGCTAGGTAAGGCAGGGTTTAAACTAAAGCCTTCAAAGAAGATAAAAGCTCCAGGTATAGCGGATGCACTAGCTATACTTGAGTGTAGGGTTGTAAAGGAGATAGAGTTTACAGACCATAACCTAGTGGTTGCAGAAGTATTACATGCAGAAGCAAAGCAAAGAGTGTTTAAAAACAATATTGTTAGTGAGGATGCAAGACCTCTCCTCCATGTAGGAGGAAGTATCTATACTACAGTTCAAAGATACCATAGTATAGAGGAGTATTAGAGAAGCTATTAGATACCATGTCTTAGAAATAATGGAGGAGCACCAGGTATTGTTGAACATTGTAGAGTGTAGAGGAGTTTTTCTAAAAATCCCGAGAAACTATAGTTTCTCCTTCTCCAACAGCCCCTACTATGCTCATAAATATTTTAAAGCAGTTGACATCTACCCACCTCTAGGAGATAAAACCATTGCCAGCCCCTTTAATGGTAAGCTAGTATACTATAGAGAACTCCATGGAGAACACATATGTGGTTTTAAAACAGGGGAATACTATATTAGAATACTTCATTTAAAGCCATACATGGATCTAGGTGAAGAGGTTGGTGTAGGGGAAGTTCTTGGAGAGCTCATGGATAGTCCAACATTCTGCCCATGGACTGATCACCATATACATGTAGAGATTAGGGATAAACCAGAGTTTCTACGGGCACGCGGCGGCCTAGAGCTAGATCTAGCTATAGATCTTATAGAGCTTGTAAGGAATAGTGTATCGAAGGTAGCTAAATTAAATAAAAATAATTATGTTGAGAGCAAGATTATCCTAGTTAATAAGAATAGATATATTCTTGTTAAACCCAGGAAAACCTGTCTTGGCTTAACACCTATAGCTATAGAAGTAGATGGTGTTAAAGGATTTCTTGAAGGAGGTATACCATACTATGGCTATGGAGGCATCATAGTCTCTTCTACAGATACAAGCCACTCCATTAAAGGGGAGACTATATATCTCTATGGAGAACCAATAGGATACATAGACTATACTCGAAGGAGCTACCTACATATACAATTATACAAGGATATAGTGTTTTATACAAGAGAAATACCGTTAAAGGGTATAGGGCTCTACCTTAACAATCCATACATAAAACTTGTTCCAAGGAAATGGAGCAACAACTGTTTAAAGGAAGGGGATGTACTGGTATTATCCCTAATATCACTTAAAACCCTAGGGAAATCCATAAATAACTCTTATTAAACCATGGCACCTAGAATGCTTTACTAGATAGACTTGTAGAGAGGGTGCAGGTGCTACGGTAAAAGCCTTTATTCCATCAAAATACTATGTAGCAATAAGTATTACAGGCCTATGGTGTGCTCTCAACTGCTCATACTGTAGGGGACGCTACTTAAAGGGAATGATCCATGCAGTTGGCCCTAAGAAACTCTATGATGTAGTAACCGAGTTATGGAAGAAGGGTACTAGGGGTATACTTCTTAGCGGGGGATTTACAAAGGATGGGAGACTGCCTGTTACAAGAGCTTATCTAGAAGTTATAGAGAAGCTTAAGAAAGAGCTTGATATAGTCTTTAGCATACACTCTGGCCTAGTTGATAGAGAGACTATAGACGAGCTCTGGTCCCATGGTATAGACTATATAGACTTTGAAATACCTCCTTCCCAGAGATATCTTGCTGAAACAAAGAATCTACCACACCATAATATAGATAACTACCTCGACATACTAGAATATGCTCTAGGATATGATAGAGAATTCATTGTACCCCATATAGTTATTGCATCAAAAACAGCCACGGTTCAGGAAGAGAAGACAGTAATAGATAGGATAATCCAGTATGATCCAGCAAGAACAACAATTCTTGTTGAAATACCTATGAAGCATGGAGAGCCAATAGATATTGACAGAGTAGTTAAGACAATAAAATATACTAGGCTAAGGAATAGGGGAGAAACAATACTTGGTTGTATGAGGCCTCAGTGGATCAAGAACACCCTAGACTCGATAGTTGTTAGAGAGGATCTAGTTGATAGAATAGCTGTTCCAGCAAGAAGTGTATTGAGTAGATACTGTATAGAAACAATATATGCATGCTGCAGTATACCAGTAAAATACATAAACAGGTTTCCTAAGACAAAAAGCCCTGGTTGTAGAGAAGGTTAGGACATCTCTAAATAACCCTATATAATCCATGGCTAAGTAGATACTGTTTAAAAGACCGGGTCTCCTAGTTTAGTTAAATATAGTTGTAGATAACCAATATGTCTTAATTATATACTATATAATGTTTAGCGATAAATCTATATATTATGCATAAACTATTATATATTGTTGTATAAAATTATATGTTTTTAGGAACCTTTATATAGGGAAAAATACTATCTTTATCTTTGATATTAAATTATACGGTGATGAATGCGTTGTGTATAAAGATATAGGTAAACCCTTCTTGATCACCACATTAATATTATTGCTACTGATGCAATCCTTCTACACAGTCTTATCATTCAATAATACTTATAGGCTGGAGAGCAACCCTACTAAGCAGTATCCTCTAGAAAACGTGACTCTAGTATATGAGAAAATTAGTGGCAAGGGATCACTCTATAGCTCCTCCGTTAACCTGCTTAAAGGATATACTGAGACAAGCAGCGGGAACTGGAGCTTTGAATATGCTGTATTCAAAGGTGATCTAGGAGGTTTTTACATGAAGTGTATGGGTTTGTGGCTTAAGACAAAGTATTATAGAGTACCAAATATTCTTGGATGGGACTTTTATGCTGAAGGAAATATTGATGGAAAGTACTTCAAGTATACATCACTAATGGATTATGCGGAGAAGCGTGGGACTATATGGATTCCATGGTTCACAGAGATCTCTATGTTAATGGCAATGTTTAGTGATGAAGTCGTAGCAACAGCTATAATTGACAAACTTAGAACAAGCAATTCTATATATGCAGGATTTAGATCGACTATCACTGGTGTTAATGAGACAACACTAATAGTTAATGGATTAAATAGGAGAGCCTATACTATTAAGGCAGAGAGTATTAGTTCTCCAATGGTTAATGCTAGTAGAGCAGAGATCATGATTGTTGAGATCAAGCCAGGAGTATATGTGGTTAACAGGATAGCCTTCTGGGATGTAAGCATACTTACTATTAAAGGAGTGCTTCACGAGGGTATGTATAAGCGTGTATTAAGCAAGCTAGTATACAATAACAAGAAATACATCATAGGAGGTAAGAGTGCCCCACTTCCAACTCTAAGGATTCTTGAAGAATACTATGATGCTAAGGGGGATCTATGTAGGAGGCCTGTGTATAATGCAACTATAACAATTAGCTCAAGAACAGATAAGGGTGTTAAGAAAACAGTTTATACAACTAAGAAGAACGGGTTTATTAATGGAGATGTACCATGGTATAATGTTACTGAGGACAAGTTTGTAGCTGGAACATACTATATAAGGGTTTCTAAGAAGCAGGAACCACTATATGATCCAAAGACGTTATCAAGTATAGGGGATCTGGAGAAGCTTGATCCATTCTATCTAAAATATGGTGGATGGGAGGTATTTCCTGTAAACCAGTTTACATTTAAAATAGATCAGTATGGGGATATAGAAGTTGATAATAGTACATCTAAGACATTCTCCATAGCAGATACAATGATCTTTGGGCCAGACATAGTTCTTGTACTAAGAAGAGTTGATACATGGGATATGTTTGTAAGAAACAATATTAGAGAATTCCTTAAGGAAGCAGGTTTACCTAAAAACTCTATTGATAAGGTAATGAGTATTAGTACATACTATAAGACTGGATATGATGAGTACAAGGTAGGCTTTAGGCTATTCACGTGGTGGCTAACCTATGGAAGAATAAGCTATATGCTTAACGCTATAAACCAGTTTAGAGGAGTCTATGGAGAAGTAGATCTACAGACAATATATCATGAATGGGGGCATGGGGTTAAACAGGTACTATTAACTGATACAGGAGTGGATCTTGGGGGAAGCCATAAAAGCCCTGGAGCACCAGCTTCATCAATGGAGCTAGCCTATGATGAGGGTCATGCAGAGTTCTTTTCATACCTACTCATAACCTATACAGGGATAGGCTCAAACCCCTATGACGACTACCAGGTAGGATATACTGGTGCAACACCAGGTGGTGTTGATGGAAGATTTATCGAGGGGAGAATAGCAGGGTACTGGATCAAACTATACAATGTACCCGAATATTGTATGAATAAGACATTGATTACACATAGCTATAACGACTTCATTAAAACGTCCATGGTCTACAAGAACCTTGTAGGCTATCCACCACGTACAATAGATCAGTGGATTAATGCATACATCCTTAGAAAGACTATAGTTGATATAGATAATGCTAAAGCCCTAGCATTAGAGAGAGGCTTCAGCCTACCAGCTCTTATCATAGATGTTAAACCCAATGATCTATTATTCTTTAAAGCTCTCTATAGAAGAGATCCAGCTATATTGGGTAGGCCTCTAGCACTTATAGGTAATATAGAGGCTATTGGGCAAAACAATACCCATATACATGTATGTAGGGAGCCGGGATGTAGCCCTCTAGGTGTTATAGTACCTGCCGTGGGAGATAGGATAAAGTCATTGGCAGGTTATTCAAAAATAATCCTCATTAATGGAAGTAGTGGAGATGTATTAGTTGAAATAGATATGGATAAGGATACTGAGTTAGAGCTTTTAACACCTGACAGACTTACCCTAGTTAGTGGGAAAATACATGTAAGGGCTTCAAAGAACAACATGATCCCTGTAGAGCTAGGTATTATTGACTTCACCCTGTATATACACTCAGACATTGTTGTTGAGAAACAACCAGATAATACAACTAAGCTCTATGTACTTGAAGGAAGTGTTGATGTAGAGAACACTGATACCGGCGCATCTGCTACAGTAGAGGCAAACCATTATGTCATACTAAATAGTGGTGGGGGGATAAGTAGGCCAGAGGTATTCAATAATATAAGTACCTGGTGGATTGAACCAAGGAAGATACATCCATCAATAAGGAAACACTTCATTGGAGTAGATATTAGTAGTGATGGGGAAATCATTGGCCAGAAGACAAGCTTTATAATAGGCATGGATGAATCCATAACATCACTTGCAGAAATAGACAATCCCATGGAAAACCATACTATTACATGGTATTTTGTATGTGAGAATGGATTCAACTACATGATATCCAAAGAAATAAACAATAGTATAGATAAAATATGGGCAACAATAAACATCTCATCAATAGATCCCTTGTTTACTGGATACGGTAACTGGAGCATAAAGATATATATTGATGACATACTTGAGGCTGTAGAAAACATTAGTGTAACCGGAAACATCTCGATCCCGGTCAAGAGGACGATAACGTATCCACAACCAATTAATGGCAGCGGATACGAGTTTGATCCAGAGGCCGTTAAGATCATTAAAGGCTCTGGGAGAGAAAATAATACAGAAACAACCACTACGAGGACAACAACCACGACAACAACAGGTGGCAATACTACAACAAGGTTTACATCAACTACAACCCATAAATTAATCAACCCTCCAGGAAACCTAACTAATATAGGTGGATCCATAACTGATCTATTAAAGGATCTTGTTGATAAGGTAAGGGAGTTAAACCCGCTAATAATACTCATAGGCCTAATCATACTAGCAATAATAATTATTGTTATAAAGAAACACTGATTTTTAACAAGTCCTTGACATATGTCAAGGACTACTTTTGTTACCTCCTCTATATACCTAGAGAAATTAAGACTGGGAATTAAACAGCTGTACTTCTAACTAGTATCAATGAAATTATTTAGATAATACTTTAGTTATGGATAAGTCTTTAACCCTAACTTGATACAATATTCTCGCTGTTTTTTATCAAAGGTTGCTAGAGCTGCTTTATGGTGTTGTGCTAGTGCTAGATATAGTGAGTCATAGATTGTTATACCATGTGTTACTGCTATATCTAATGCCTTATATGCTAGCTTATCTGTAGTTACAATTGTAAGTTTATTCCATAGAGACAATAGATCCTTTAAAGCTTCATCTAAAACATCACGATCAATATCTTTTAGCAGGGAATAATGTTTCCATAGAGCATTAAATGATTCAGATAAAGCAATGTCTACTGTAACTATATCTTCTCCACTATTAATCCAGTCACTAAACAGGTTCTCAGCAATATCAGAGCCCTTCTCCTCTAAAACAAGTTTAACAATAAATGAAGCATCTAAGACAATCATCTTCTCTCTCTATCCTCCCGAATCAATAATGTAGAATCCACCTTAACTCTTCTCTTCCTAGCTCTAGATCTTATTTCCTTAAATGTTTCAATAAGTTCATATCTCTTAATCCTCTCCTCTATAAATCTCCTAATTTCTTCACTCCAATTAACGTTAATCCTCTTCATCTTCTCCCTTAACTCTCTAGGAATCCTAATGGTTAAGACGACAGAGCCCATGGAATACACCATGTAATACAATATTGCGATACTAGGTATATATACTATATAGATATAGATAATAAACAGCTTAATGGCCTATATCAATCTCTCCAGTAATCAGAGTTTATCTAACTACAGTCTCTTCAATAATTTATCTATATTTGGTCTAAATGAATAGATTTACGGGATCTACTATTATTAAGGTCTGGTTCTCGATCTATTAGGTTGTTTAGTTATGGTTTTGTGGCTACTTTATTTATACTTCATTCTATATACTTTATAGCTATAGGGAGTTTCTAGTAGTGTGTTTAATGGAGGTGTATTTAATGGTGGATTATAGGGTATTTGTTGATAGCCAGCTCTGTAAGGGTTGTGGGATATGTGTTGAGGTATGTCCTAGGGGGGTGCTGGAGCTTTCAAGGCTTTCTCCTAGAACAGGTTATATGAACCCGGAGCTAGTGGGTAAGTGTATTGGTTGTAGGTTATGTATGTGGTTTTGCCCTGATTTTGCAATAGTTGTTGAGGGTGTTTAGGTATGGCTAGGAGGATGCTTTTATCAGGTAATGAGGCCATAGTCTATGGCGCATTGGATGCTGGCTGTAGATTCTATGCAGGCTATCCTATAACCCCGTCTAGTGAGATAATGCATTTAATGGCTAAGGAGATGCCTAGGGTTGGAGGGGTGTTTATACAGGCTGAAGATGAGCTTGCAGCTATAAACATGGTTATAGGGGCTTCATGGGGCGGCTTAAAATCAATGACTGCTACCAGTGGCCCAGGGCTATCATTAATGCAGGAGGGTATAGGGTATGCGGTTATGACTGAGACACCACTAGTGATAGTTGATGTTATGAGGACTGGGCCTGCAACTGGGCAGGCAACCAAGCCTGCTCAAGGAGATCTTATGCAGGCTAGATGGGGTAGACACGGTGATCAATACCTTGTTGTACTAGCTGCCCAGGATCCACAGGAAGCCTACGACCTTGTTATTGAAGCATTCAACATAGCTGAAGAGCTTAGAACCCCTGTTATACTATTGATTGACGAGTTCATCGGGCATGGTAGGGAGGTTGTAGTTGTTGGCAAAGACGTTGTTATTAAAAACCGTAGACTCCCCCCACCTAGTGGGGAGTGGATGCCATTCGACTCAGAGGATCCAAGACAAGCATCCCCAATGCCTCTCCTTGGAAAGGGATACTATGTATTAGTAACTGGTTCAACCCATAACGAGTATGGCTACCGGGATGTCCATAGCTTTGAAACTCACTACAGGCTTGTAAAGAGGATTAAGGAGAAGATTATTGGTAACCTGGATAAAATGCCTAAACCCATTGTATTAGGTAAGCCTGATGATGCAGAGACAGCTATAGTGTGTTTTGGAAGTGTATGTAGGTCTGCGAGAGAAGCTTTCTACAAGCTTAGGGAGAGAGGGTTTAGGATGGTATTTGTTAGACTACGAACCCTATGGCCTCTAGACTATGATCATCTATCAAGAATACTGGATAACGTAGAAGCTGTTATTGTTCCAGAGCTTAGTCTTGGACAATTAATCCATGATGTTAGAGAAGCTGTTGATACTAGTACAAGAGTTATTGGTGTAAACAAGGTTGGAGGAGGCCTCCCCATCTATCCATCAGAGATCATAAAGGTTGTTAAGGAGGCTTGTAGGAAATGAGCATGCCTATACATCCCTCTAGAAGATACCTTAGAGAAGAGACTCTGCCAACAGCCTTCTGCCCAGGATGCTACAATGGTATAGTAATGAATGCCTTATTCCAGGCATTCAAGGAAATGGGGGTAGAGGATCTAAGGGACTACGTGTTTGTAAGCGGTATAGGCTGTTCTTCATGGATACCTAGCCCCTATATTAAAGCAGATTCAATTCATACACTCCATGGCCGGGCAATACCTGTTGCTACTGGTGTAAAGCTCTCTAGACCAGAACTAAATGTTGTAGTAATAGCTGGCGATGGAGATCTAGCATCTATTGGGGGAAACCATCTCCTGCATGCTGCTAGGAGGAACATGGATCTCGTTGTAGTAATGATCAACAACCTAGTATATGGTATGACACGTGGCCAGCTTGCACCAACTACTCCAAGAGGTATGAAGACTATTACAACACCCTATGGTAATCCAGAGAACCCCTTTGATGTGGCTAGGCTACTAGGCTATACTGAAGCAAACTATGTAGCTAGATGGTGTGTATGCAATTATATACAGTTAAAGAATAGCTTTAAGGAAGTGTTTACAAGGATTAAGAGGGGCTTTAGGTTTATAGAAGTATATGCTCCATGTATAACCTATGTTGTTAGGAGGGAGAAGAAGTCTCCTGGGGAAAAGCTGAAAGAGCTTATGAGGAGATGTATTCCATTAAAGAAATACTATTCACTACTAGATAATGAGAGGGGAGATAAGATACCCATAGGTGTGTATAAGGCAGAGGATAAACCCGGTTTCCTGGAAAACTATAGAGCCTATATTAGGAAAGCTATGGAGGGATAATAGAATGGCTTCAATAGCATTCCTTGGTAGAGGAGGCCAGGGGATAGTATTTGCAGCAACAATTACTGCTGAAACACTGTTTAACCTAGGATACTATGTTGCCCAGCTCCAAAGCTATGGAGCAGAAGTTAGAGGAGGTTCTGTACTAGCTCATATAGTATATGATAACAAGACTATTGAGAACCCCTTTATAGAACAATATGATCTTGCAATAGTATTACATGAAGCTGGGTTAAAGAGGTGGATAAAACATTTAGAGAAGTCAAAAACCATTATTGTAGATAAGGATCTTGTTAAGACAAGAATGGATAACATGGTTACGGCCCCAATAATAGAAAATGTTGCTAGAGAGAAGCTATCTGGGTCGGAGAATATTGTTGCAGTAGGTATAGCTATGCAGCTACTGTTGGGTAGAGAAGCTATTGCTGTAGCTAAGTCTATTCTTGAAAAGAGATCGTCTCCGGAGAAAAACATTAAGGCCCTAGAGCTTGGAACAACTATAGCATTAAACCTAGGTATAAATATGGCCTAAGCTATCAATGTTTTCCCTATAGATCCTATCCTATGCATTTATTAGAGGATTAAATAAATTAAAGACTGTATAGTCTTAGGATAAGGATGAATCCTTTGCCTAGATATAAGTACATGTATACTATATTCTTGTTCTCTCTACTAGCTCTAGCTGGGATTGTGTATTTTGTGTATTTCTATAGCTATAGTGTTGAAGGATACTATACTATAGAGATCCATTCTGGCAACGAGATCATAGAGAATGTAATTCTAGAGCTTCCATTACTAGAAAATAACGAGCCTGTATACAAGGTTAAGGATATATCCGTGACCATAGTAAGTGGAAGCGAGGTTCTTAAGAAACCATCTATAACAGTTATTGAGGAAGCCTATGGATATCCCTATGTAATATCTATACCAGTTAATCTAAAGGGAGACATTACCATTAAGGGAGAGTTTACTATCGAAAAACCAGAGCTCCTAGATTATAGCATGTATCCATGGAGAGTAGTAGTTGCTGGCGAAGAATATAGTATGCCTATAAGTTTTGAGAGAAACATAGTTGCCTACATCCTATTATATATAAGCCAGTACTCAAACATCATAATACCTCTGCTTACAGCACTAGCCATTACAACAGGCACTATATCCCTCTACATGTTCTCAAAAGGAGCATACTATCAAGTAGCCCCTGTTTCTGGGAAAAAGTGTAAATGGTGCAAGATCTGTGTTAGATTCTTTAAGCTAGGCCCTGGCCTAGAAGACAACAAACAGTTACCCAAGGATTATATAGAAAAACTATTGGAGCTCTTAATAGGAGTTAATAGGATATGGGAGAAATGCTGTATAAAGTTTATCCCATGCCTAGATAAAGACCATAACGTTATCGCTAAAACAATTAATATAGATAAGGAGGTAGAGTTTCCCCTACCTCTTAAGGGAGCAATTGAAGATGTTATTGAAATTGATATTAGGCTTTACGGAAAAATAAATGCTAAGAAATTGTTTAAGAAAGATGGTAAGGGGATAATTCTAAACAAGGGTGTAGTTGAGGAAACCTATAGTGAAACAGTTAGAGCTACTTGGAAGAGGAATATAGAATATGAGAAAAAAGAATATAGAGCTGGACAGTCAGTTCCTAGGAATGTTTTAGAGAAAATACTGAGTAAGAGAATAAATGAAATAAATAAAAAGCTTAAAGGAAAAGAGAAAAACCCGGATCTTGTTAAGGAAAGAGATTTTCTTAACAGAGTACTAGAGGATGTTAAAGCAGGCTCCAAGGAGAGAAGAGGCAGAATAGATGTTCTTACAGTACTGAAACACCTAGTTATAAGACCCAGCGGCCCCTATACTGATAGATGTATTGATGTATTTATAGTGGAGAGCTTTGAAGATACTGCAGTAAAGAAGGATGAAAAAGGATATGCTTCAATACCTGGCAGAGAAGTAATTATTGAGGAATCAACAATTATACCTAACCCTATTCCCAAGATCCTAGCACATGAACTAGGCCATAACCTTGGACTAGACCATGTAAAGCCTCCTAAGAAAGAGTCAAGTAAAAGGAAGCATAACCTCATGGAACCCATTACCAAGGGAACAAGCTTAGAGGACACTCAATGTAGGAAGGCTATAGGAGAATGTACTAATGATAAGCTTAAACAATTTAATGAAGATAAATGTGGTAGGGGAGAGGATATACTTCAGCTAAGAATTCTTGAGAATGAGAATAGAGAGTTAAGTGAAAGAATAAATGATCTAGAGAAGTCTTTAAAGAATGTTAACAAGACTATCAATAAATACAATAAGGATTTGAAGCTAAAAAAGAAAAAGCTAGGCTTTGAGGAGAGTATACTAAGAATTATGAAGGGTAAGTTGAACAGGGTTAAGAAGCTTAGGAGAAAACTAGAATCTCCTAGGAAGAGAACTAGAGAGTATGCTAGGAAAGAACTTGATTCTCTAAAAAGATCCTATATGAGAGAGCTTAATAAGTATAGAGAGAGGCTTAAGAAGTACATGGAGAAACCTAGTATTTATAAAAACAGTATTGCTAGAACAAAGGAGTATATAGAAAAATATACTAAGCTAACCCAGCTTGTTGAAGATCCTGAGCCGGAGAAGATACTTAATAAACAAAAGGATGTTGTAGGTAAAATAAAGGCTGAGATAGAATTCCTTGAAAATAGTTTAAAGAGCTTACCTAAGTTAAGAGACAAAATAGTTAGAGAACTTAATGAAAAGAAGAAGTTACTAGCTAAGAACAAGAAGATGGTTAGTAAACTGGGAGATAGGTTGAAACATAAGTAATTTTCCATAACTTAGATACTTTTAATTATATAATTTAAAATCCTTGTGGGTAAAGAATATAAGCCTTTTATTTATGGTTATTTATTATTAATACAGTATTAAGTAGGAAAACTGGTGGATCCTATGGATGAACACAGTATTTTACATGAACTTTTTATCGCTTACGTATTGATCCTCATTGTGTTCATCATAATGGGTATTAGTATAACCATATCTATACCCCGTCATGGCACAGGTTTTTATGTTGGCGTAATAATAGCTGGTATCATATGGTTTCTTGTATTATTTGTTTTGTCCCGAGTATTTATAGTACGTTCTATGTACCTGAAATTAAAGAGGGAAAAGAGTCCTACATAATTCTTATTCAATCAACGTTTTTAAGCAAATTAATAACTTCTTTAACAAGCTCTTCATGATATTTTTCTTCTTCAGCTATCTCTCTTAATATAGTTAGTAAAGGCTTTGACACAAGCTCTAGTTCATGCATATATGATTTAAGTAGTGGTGCTATAAGCCTAATATATGTCTCTTCTCCTGCTACATACTCTATTTCAATATCTTTCTGGAGAATATCAATGACATCGCTTATAGAGATTTTCTTGGCACTAGCTACTTTCTCATAAAGCTTCTTTGCCTGGAGATAAGCTGATCCACATAATCCGAGGCACTTTTCCTCACTAACACCTCTACCTTTAATTATTTCATGTAGGCTTCTAAGGAATAATCCATGGTTCCTCGACTCCATACCTATATACCTTAAAACGATTGCTACATCTTTTGGCAGATTCTCTAAGTTAGCAAGCTTAAGAAATAGTTCTGCAACAAGCTCCTCAACCCTATACATACAGTAAATTATCCCGCCAAGTTCATCTGTTGTAATAACAGATTTATCACACATTTTCTATCTCCCTACGGATCATATGATCCTCTATATTTTTATAATTTCATAACAGGAAATACAATATGATCATGATCTACTGGTATTGTTGTTTATTACAGGGAAGGAGCCTGGTCAGGGGAGGACCACGTCGTCATCGAGTATTACTCGTTCCCGGAGTATTTCCTCATCCCGTAACTAGCTATTGTTTTTGAGGTATTTTAATTTAGTAAACATGGTTATGGATAATGCCATGGACTATATAGCTTCTGGGGTGGTTTGTGTTTTTCTTTCCCAAATCGTTCTATAGGCTTCATCAAGTGTTTAAATGATCTTGGAGGGACCTGGTAGAATCCTGGCTTAATTGTTCTTGGGATAGGGTATGCTATCTTTCTTGCTGATGAATCCCTATATCTGCATTTAGGGCATCTATACCCCTTCCCTCTCCCCATACTCTTCATTCTAGCTCCACATTTAGGGCAACGAGGGGCTTCAAAACGGTACTTGGGAGCTATATCAATAATCCTTATTTTTTCTAGATTAATGGTTGCTCCATGCCTACTGCTTGGCGGTCTAACTACACCATATACTTCTATAACATCTCCGGGCTCAAGCTTCTCAACAATATTTCTAAACCCTCCTGTAGGCTCATATGCTGCAACATCTATTTCACTTATACCATCTGTTATGCTAAAGATCACGTGTCCCCCAATAATCCGTCTAGGCCTTCTTGAAACCCTAGCTTTTAGGATCACTCCAGTATATATGTAGGCTTTAGAAACCTGGGTTATCCTCCTGAGATGCATGTCTGTTAACTGGTTTGTTCTATAAATAATCCACCCATCAACAGGCTCATTGATCTCAAGCATATTATATGCCTTAACAAGGATCCCAGGCTCATCTCCTCTAATACCTAGAAGTACTGGATCAGGTCCATGGGGTGTTATAAGTGGTTTGTCTTCTTCATAGTCGTAGTTTACATACGTGTAGCCTCTAGTAGTTTTATCCATGAATTTAACACTATCCTTGGTAACATATCTGGGTTTCCCCCAATACTCTGGCTTCCTATATGCTATAAGCTCATAAGTATAATCGGTATTCTGGAGAGTTACTCCTATTGCCGAGAAAGCCCCTATAATACCTCGTTTCCTTTTCTCTGAAAAAGAGTGGTATCCAAAAGTGTTTCTGAGCTTGGCAAGAACCCTGTATAGCAGATCTAGGGGGATGACATCTCTTACAGCCTTGTATCCAAGCCATTTAAGTTTATCCTCAACCTCTCCGATATAGAAGGCTATTGCTGGAGCGCTTTCTGGATGCATAAACTCACTAACATATTCATTGATCTCGCTAATAGCCTCCTCATATAAATCCATGGCTTTATCTATATCCCTAACCTTAAGCCTTAGGACAACGGCTCCGTTTCCACGTGTTTTCCAGGGAATAGCAGGGTTTAACCTAATTAAACCAGGGTAATCAATAAACTTTATACTTCTTGAACCCCATTTCAGTACAAGCTTGTATACAAGATGGGTTGTACATCCCCCGCTGGGCGAGTCTATGTCGTCAAAACCTATATGTATTGTAACTCCATCACTGTAATTCATATTAGCTACAGGCATCATGGAACCCGCTACCTGTGTTAGTAACTATATTTTTACTAGTTCCTGGTGAATTAATCTATATTGTATAAACTATTTCTGTAAACGGTGGGTACAGTGAATTCTATAATAAGTGTTTATGGAAGGGAAAGGGAGTTACAGGAAACTGTTGAGGAGTATCTTAGGACAAGAAGGGATACTGTTTTTAAGAAACAGGTTTATGGGAGAATAATTTTCTATAAACTAGGTTTTCTTAAAAAGATCACGTTAATATATTATAGGAGTGAAGGCTATGAGGAAATCCATGGTCCAGCTGACATAATCAATGATATGGTAACTTATCTTACTAATAGGGGTTTCAAGGTTTTAGAAGGCTCAGTAACTATGGCAAGAGCTATGACTGAACAGGGTTATGTGGTTAGGAGAAATAACCATAACTACCTCGACACTATAGGGGATCTTATTATTGAAGCCCAGATTATTAAGAGGAAGATGATATTAAGTAAGAGAGCAGTATATATAATTGTTCTTCTAGCCATCCCGGTACCAGTACTAACCATTATACTTGAATTAAACCTACTAGTTACATTAGCTACTATCCTCTTCCTCATAATAGCTCTCTTCATACCCTATCCAGTATCACTAATTACTAGGAAAGAAGGCTTTTTCATCCCAATAAGATATACAGGTTATAGAGATAGATTTGAAAATTTATTAAAAGAGATAGATTTTAGAATAATGCTTCTCCCATCTAAGGAGAGGGAGTATATAAGGAAAATGATTATAGATAGAAACCTTAGGAGATAGTACCTAATCTAACCCTTTATAATGTTCATAATATAACTGGTAAGTGTTTTAATTAAAAAGAAATAGCTATCTTGTATCCGCCATGGGTATATTAAGCCCTAGCCTCCCGGTGCTCCATGCCAGGGGCTCTCTTTCCATACAGCATCCCATAATTCTTCTTCTGTAAATGTTTCCTTCTCAGCAATATTCTTTAATAGATCGGTTAGTAAGCTGTGATGTTTTTACTTCATCGTCATGTATAGCCATTAATACCATCTTAAGCCTTGGATCATCTGTTTCTCTAGCCATGTTCTCTGTAAGTTTAATCATTCTAAGCTCCATCTCAATATGCTTCTTAATACCCTTCTTAATAATTCCTAGTTCCTCTTCTGTAAGCATAGGACCCTCTCTAGATAATAACTCTGCAATAGATTTATAGAACAAGCTATGTTTTTTCAGAATCATATGCTATGCCAAGGATCAATGTTTGTAGAAGAAGATGCTTAAACTTGCTAGCTAGTTCTCTAAGCTCTTCTGCATAATGTCTTTCTTCATCAATCATTTGCTTAGCTTTTTCAAGGATTTCTATTCAATTAATACAATACCTCTATATAGCTAATACTCTGGGTATGTATATGAGATACCGGGTAATAAACGGTAGAAGGGGTCTCCACCCACTATTTCTAATGTATTATTGATAGAAAAACTGAGGCTTTTTATAGGTATTAATTTTATTATATACGTAATTTTCCTTTAAGGAAACATTTTGCCCCCCCAATTATTAAGGGAAGCACTACTGTTGCATCCCCATATACTGTAACACTTTTTCCTCCAGCCTTTATCTTTCCCCAGCTAATTGCCTCCCTAGGTTGTGCACCACTAAGGCTTCCATCATACTCTACAGCTGTTGTTACATATATGGTGTAATCAAGTCCCTCTCTAAACTGGGCCCACCATATAGTATGGTGCTTGCTGATACCACCACCTATTATTAGCGCCCCTATCTTTTTTGCCTCAAAAACAATGTCAGCAAGAAGCGTCTCATCTTTGAAAAGATCGAGCTTTAGCCCTGTAAACCTGCTCTGGAATGTAAGCTGGGTTCCAAAGGAACCATCAGTTATACCTGGTACTATAACAGGTACCTTATTGTCTGCTGCGGCTCTAAGTATTGAGAAGGGATCATCTATTCTCTTACCAACCTCCCAGAGAAGCTCGTGGGGGCTCCACTCCTTCTTATCTCTTGTTATTTCTTCAAGCATTTTTCTTGTAAAACCTTCTATTGCGAGACCATAGTTTTCTACGGGAATGAATATGTTTCCAAGCCTATGTATCTCTAGTACGCGGAGCATTGCATCATCTACATTAAAGCTCCCTCTATAATATTGGTGCCCTGTACCCCTTGCTATATCATGGTCTATTGTACCACATGTGGTTATGATGACATGGGGAAACCCTTCTCTAACCAACTGGGCTAAGACTCCTCTAAGCCCTGTTGCTACAAGGTTTGCTGTAAAAGCAAGGATCCTTGTTGTATCCCTGTCGCTCCACATCTCAGCTAATACTCTAGCAGCATCCACTATATGTCCAGCCATGAATCCATGGGCTTCACTAATTGCTTTAATAAACTCGCATAGACTCATATCCTCTCTAATCATATAGTCTTTAACAGGTTTTTCAAGCAGTGATTTCCTCATATCCTTTAGTATAAGCATATCATCTGTAGAGCTCATAGTCTAGAACCCCATGGCTCGTTAATTATATAATATGGTTCATATACACCTATCTCGTTATATATGGTTGTACCCTACCATTAAATGTTTGGGAACAAGCAATGCTGGTAAAAGATATTACTAGACAGGTTATTCGTAGACTACTAAGTATCGACAATATAGGTATTGGAGAGCTTTCTAAACAAACCAAGACCTCACAGGATCTATTGCTTAGAATACTAGAACTGATCCCGGGCGTAGAGGTTAGGGGGGATACCGTAGAGGTTATTGACAAGTTAAGTGTTGCGCAAGAGGGTCTTAGACTAGGGATCCCGCCTAAGGAGCTTTCAAGATATGTTGACTGGAGGGATTTTGAGAGATTATCTGCCGAGATCATTGGTAGCCATGGTTATAGTGTTATAAGAAACTTGAGGATAGATAAACCTAGAAGGCTTGAAATAGATGTTGTGGGGATCGATCCTGGTAGTGGCCGGGCAATACTTGTTGATTGTAAACACTGGCTTCATGGAATATCGCCTTCAGCACTACGGGAGGCTGGTATGAAGCATATTGAGAGAACTGAAAAATTCCTTAGATATAAGAGCTGGGTTTATCGGAGATATCCTCTATTAGAGAGGATCAAATATGCTATACCAGTTATAGTTACACTTACAACACCTAGGATTAGGAAAGTCTATGGCAGAGTCGTTATAGTAAACATTAATGAGTTAAACAATTTTCTCCAAGACCTATACCTAGTTCTAGATGAAATAGGTGTAAAACCTATTAGAGAAGAGGATGTCTTAAGGGATAAGACGATCCTATAATAATGCATCAATGTTTCTATAAAGAGCAATAAAGGATCTAATAGCTAGTATAAAGCTTATACCAGCTATAATTCCTATAAGTAACACAATAACATACATTGACTCTACCCCTATACCAAGCTGGTTTGCAGCAGAATAGATCTCTTCTGGATTGAGGAAGCTATAAACCATATAGTTTAGTGCTAAGATATCTATAAACATTGTTAGCGGTAGAAGTATTGAAGCTATTATTGCCCCAAGCTTCCTTCTAGCTCTGAATGCATGAATTGATATTAGGAGGGGGAATATAAGGAACCCTATTAAGAGAATACTAGCTCCTATGAATAATGGTGAAAGTATTAAAGCTAATGCAAACGCTAGTATATATCTCCTGTAAGCCTTTTTAATGATATTTATCTTGCCTGAAAAATCATAGTATGATGCAACAATATATGATGAAAGCCTCTCAATACTATCAACTACATCACTGGCACTGTCTTGATCTATCTTATTAAGTAAACTCATAGTATTTCTTGCTTTATCTACAAGGGCTTTAGCTAGCTCATATTTATCATTTCTTAGCTCTTTAATTGAGCTTCTAGTATAAGAAATAGCCTTTCTTACTAAATTCTTTGTCTTAATAATTTTTTTCTTGTTTGTAAAGATGGGTAAAAAATCATTAAGTTTTTGATCGATCCTGTTTAATAGTGTTAGTAATTCCTCTAGATACTCCCTTGATTTAACCACCCTGTTCTCTCCTCTTACTCCGAGATAGCCACTTCATTGCCACAAATGCTAGTAGCCCGAAGACTACTAGCCACCCAAATAGGAGGAATGCTAGAGCCTCAACCGCGAAGGGCATAGTATACACCTCAGGTAAACTCTTCTCCATACCTCCGCTTCAATGCATTCCAGTTGATTATCAACCCTAGTATAAACATTAATATCAGCATACCTACTGCTATCCATCCAAACACGTTATCTGGTCTTGCAGCAGCTGTTTGTGTACCTGTTACAACAAACCATACAAGCAGTATGATCAGGTATAATGGCGCTATTCCGCCTGCTACATATTTCCAGTAGCCCTTGGGGACAGTCATATATGCTCCCCTGTGTAATTCTTCATAGCTCTCGTCAACACCCCATAGCCATAGAACTGCTATAACTTCTATTAATGCCACTACCATTAATAGTAGTGAGCCTGCATAGAAATCGGCTAGATCTAGGTAATCTGTTAACTGTTCAGTCTTAAAGGCTCCTTCAAGGTTAACAAATACCCCTGCAAAGAATACTATTATAAATGAGATCCAGGCACCTTTCGATCTTACAATGTTGAAGTCTTCTTCAAAGATTGATGTTATAACATTTACTAGCGCAATAGCACTTGTTACTCCAGCAAACCATAGTAGCGAGAACCATAGGAATCCAGCAATATTTCCTATACCACCTAGTCTACCAAAGAGTGGTGGTAGGGCTGAGACCGATAATCCGAATCCAGAGACTTCTCCAGCCTCTACATCTGCTAGTAGTTCTGGGCCTCCAAAGGCATAGGCTAGCGGTATAGCTATACTTGCCCCCATTACTACTTCTGCAAACTCGTTAAGGCTTGTAGTTGTTAGTGCACTCAATGGTATATCGTCTTCCCTCCTTAGATAGCTTGCATAGTTTGGTATAATACCTGCAATACCAATGCTTAGGGTGAAGAATATTTGTCCAGCGCCTTCAATAAATGCTGCTGGATCACCTAGTTTTGTAAGCCTTGGTGTCCATAACCATTCAAAACCTTGTATACTGGACCATTCTGGTTTTACTGGGGAGCCTATGGTTAATGATACTAATACTAGTATTATTCCTTCTATAAACAGTATAGGCATCATTATCTTAGCAGCTATCTCTACACCACGTCTTATTCCACGTGATACAATAATTGTTATGATTAGTAGTGAGACCAGCCATGCAGTTACATTGTATACTGGGTTTGTTAGGAAGTTTGCAAGAAAGCCTTCTGCATCCTTAGCTGCTTCAAGTCCTTGGAATGCACCGCTTAGTGAGGATACTGCATAGTAGCTCATCCATCCAATGATGTTTGTATAGTATCCTGTGATCATAGCACCTGTAACAAAGGCTACTGCGCCACCAACTATGGCAAATAGGGCTGCGTTTTTAGGTGTAAGCTTCTTCTTAGATACAATATATAGCATTGGTGTTAAGTGTCCGTGGCCAAATAACCCTCCATATCTTCCCAGCGTCCATTCTACAAACATTATTGGTATTCCTAGGAGGATTAATGCTAGGAAGTATGGTATTAGGTATGCTCCGCCACCATAGGCTGCTGCCTTGGCTGGGAACCTGATGAAGTTTCCAAGCCCTATAGCGTTCCCAGCCATTGCTAGTATTAACCCTATTCGTGTAGCCCAATGTTCCCTTGCAGACGAGGTTCCAGACATACAGTCACCCCTAGTGGGAGGGTTTTTCCAGGTTTTTAATGTATCACTTTGAATTGAACATGAATGATATTAAAAGCTTATCTCCATTTCTCTAAAGATTATATAAATATAGTGTTTCGAATACTTATTCAAGGTATCTATATATAGAATATATAGCTCAATATCTTCCTACTTTGTCTAACCAACAAACCTAGATATAGAAGTAGAGTTAAAATATGTAATATATCACTACTAGATATAGGTGGGTTGTACATGGGTTTTAGAGCTGTTTATCCTGAAGCAAAGTATATTAAGAGTATTGTGAACTCGCTTGCAAAACTAGTTGATGAAGCAGGTATTATCGTTAATGAGGAGGGTTTCCATCTAAAGGCATTGGATCCAGCTAGGGTTGCTCTTATAGAGGTTATGTTGCCTGCACAGAGTTTTCTAGAATATGAGGTTGAAGGAGAGACAAGTATTGGTTTAAGCATGGCTAATTTATCAAAGCTTCTTGCTAGACTCAAGAAGGGTGATAGGTTTGAGCTGCAGGCTTCTGAAGACTATATTACAGTAGTCATTCATGCAGCTATAAAGAGGGTTTATAGGTTTAGAAACCTTGAAGTACAAGCCCCAGAGATACCGGAGGCTGGTCTAGAGTTTAATGTAGAGGCCCAGGTTTTAGCCGACGCCATCAAGCATGCAATTAAGGATGCGGAGGCTGTTGGTGATACACTCGAGTTTGAGGCAAAGGATGAGCAAGCCCTTATTATGAGAGGGAAAGGTGCAACTATTACTGAAACAAGGCTTACAAGAGACATGCCTGCATTAATAGATTTAATAGTTAAGGAGCCGAGCAGGTCAGCATATAGTATAGAGTACTTAAAGCATGCTCTAGCATTAACTAAGATCGCGGAGGCAACTATTGTAAAATTCTCTACAGACGCACCAATCTACATGGAGTTTGCTATAGCTGGTGAGGGTAGAGTAAAATATCTCTTGGCGCCTAAGGCTTAGGCTTAAGAAGGGTGTTGGAATGGGGAATCTATGTCTAGGAGTTTCCCTCAATTTATTCTCCATAAACTATGGAGTATACAGGATAGCCTAGATCTAGTTGGTTTTAAGTCTGTATTGTTAAATGATTTCACAACAATACTATATGGTGTACCAAGGCTTATAAATGAGCTAAGAATACTTGTCAAGCCTACTAATAAGGGGTTTATTGAATTAATTTCTGATACTATAGCTAGAGAACTAGGTTTACTAGCTTTCAAGAATGATATAAAGAGGTTTCTTGAAAGCCAGGGAATGGTTAGAGTAAACCCTGTTACTATACCCATAACATATATCGTGTTAGCTAATAGTGAGTTCTATAAGAGTATATTAGAGGATAGTAGATGGGTAGAGCTTAATGGGTACCGGGTAAGGATTCCAGAACTAGAACCATATATTGGATACCTATTTAGCCTAGGTCTTAGCTACCCCCATATAGTTGATGTAATTACATTGTTGATAATACACTGTGATAGAATTGATATTAAGAGGCTTAGTAAATACAATGTTACTAGATCAGCTATTTGTGGTCTAATAAGGGATCTATATACAGAGGTTAGCATGTTTTATGAAATAGAAGATATTGTATCTAAGGCTATAGAGAAGTATTGTTAGAGGAAAGGAAAATATATTACCTGATATTTCAAGGTATATAAGCTGGGCTTATTATAACGTTTAAACTAGATAGTCATGGCCAGTAGGGTGATGTGGTATGGGTGAGTTGTTTGATAAGCTAAAGCCTATGAGTCTTGGGCAAGAGGTTATGAAGAAAGCTTTTCTTGATAAGAGCTATGAGATAATAGGATTGTTTGGTCCAACAGGTACAGGGAAGAGCTTGTTTAGTGTCCTCTATGGTATTGACTCAGTTATGTCGGGGATCTATAAGAGATTCATTATATCAAGGCCTGTGATTGATGTTGTAACTGGACGTGAACTAACCACAGCCGATCTCGGCCAGTTATACTATGAAATAGTGTCCAGTTATCTTAGAGATATACTTGGGGGATTTATAGAGTGGAGAAGAGTTGAGGAACTTATTAGTGAAGGTAAAGTTGTTTTTGCTGACACCCATTATTTAAGAGGCAGGACATTTGATGACTCAGTAATATTCCTTGATGACGCTCAAAGTATTCCTCCCGAAAGCTCTATAGAGATAATGATGAGAATTGGACGTAATAGCAGGTTTATAGTTGCTGGTGACCCGGTTTTCCAGCGTGTACCAGGGCTTGAGAGAGACGGAGCAACTGTTGTGAGGGAAGTATTGCTGGGAGAGGATACAGCAAAGGTCGTCGATCTTGGTCTCAAGGATATTATTAGGCCTGGTGCTAAAAGAGGTATAAGAATGCTTATTGAGACAAGAATGAGGAATAGGAGATTAAATGAGACTGAGAAAAACATTATTGATCTAGTCCGTATCCATGCACCAGATGCTGACGTTATTACAGTGGTAGAGTTTGTTGAGGAAAAGAAAGCATTTGATATAGAGGCTGAAAATGTCCCTGATGCACTAATCATTGTTAAGGAGGGCTATATGGGTAGGCTTATTGGCCGGGGTGGCGAGAGAATAGAGGCAGTTGAAGCTGACACAGGGTTAAAGTTAAGAGGTGTAGAGCTATCCCTAGACTTCCGCCCACTAATAAGAGCTATACATCCTGTTGGATGGATACATAGGCATATACAAGACATAGATTTTGCAGGTCCAGAACTGGCTGTGAAAGTCTATAGTGAAGCATTTGGCGCATTTGTTGGACAGAAGGGATTCCATGTCAAATTCATTGATGCAGTATTAAGAAAGCTGATGGGTGTTGGTGTCCGAGCTATAGAAGTTGAAGAGGAGAAGCCTCCTAAGCCTAAGAGGAAGAAGAGGAAGTAGGGAAGCTATGGGTTTACAA